>JBKJYP010000083.1:0-7058 GCA_046715695.1 Actinomycetota bacterium
CGGTGTGGGACATCCTTTCGGAGGCCGGCAAGGACTGCATCGTCATGTCCGTGCCGCCGTCGTACCCACCCAAGCCGCTGCGCGGCATCCAGGTTGGTTGCTTCCTGACGCCGAACGCCGAGGCCGACTACACCTACCCCAAGGAGCTCAAGGCCGAGCTCGAGGCGGCGACCGGCGAGTACATCTTCGACATCCGCAACTTCCGCACCGACAACACGCAGTACATCCTCGACGAGGCCTACAAGATGACCGAACAGCGTTTCAAGGCTGCCGACTATCTCCTGGCGAACAAGCCGTGGGACTTCTTCATGATGGTCGAGATGGGCCCTGACCGCCTCAACCACGGCATCTGGAGCTTCATCGACCCGAACCACCCGCGCTACGAGCCCGACAACCCTTACAAGGACTCGCTGCGCGAGTACTACCGCTACCTCGACGGCAAGATCGGTGACCTTCTTGCCGCGCACTCCGACGACGACACGGTAGTCCTCGTGGTTTCCGACCACGGCGCCAAGGCGATGGTCGGCGGTGTCTGCTTCAACGAGTGGCTGTCGAACGAGGGCTACCTCACCTTCGAGGAGCCGATGCCGGGCGAGATCACGGCGATCAACAAGATGACGATCGACTGGTCCAAGACGGTGGCATGGGGCGACGGCGGCTACTACGGACGCCTGTTCCTCAACGTCCAAGGCCGCGAGCCGAACGGCGTCATCCCGGCTGCCGACTACGAGAAGGTCCGCTCTGAGTTGATCGCCAAGATCGAGGCCATGGTCGACCACGAGGGCAACCCGATGGGCAACAAGGCGCTGCGCCCGGAGGACATCTATGTCACCCAGAACGGCGTAGCTCCCGACCTCATCGTGATCTTCGGTGAGCTGAGGTGGCGTTCGGTGGGCTCGGTCGGACACGGTTCGCTCTACACGTTCGAGAACGACACCGGACCCGACGAGGCGAACCATGCCGAGAAGGGCATCTTCATCTTGAACAACGCTCCCGGCCAGACCGGTGGCGAACGGGACGGACTGCACCTGTGGGACGTCCACTGCACGATCCTCGATCTGTTCGGGCTGGAGCCCGCCCCCGGCGCGCTGGGTAAGAGCGCACTCACGAGCAACTAGGGAGGAAACAAATGAAGCAAGCGAATCGCGAAAGAGGTTGTGTCATCTGGTTCACGGGTCTGTCGGGTTCCGGCAAGACCACGATCGCGCAGCTCGTCGAGGAGAAGCTCGTCGATGCCGGCGTTCCCGTCGAGATCCTCGATGGAGATGTCGTACGCGAGAACCTCAGCAAGGGCCTCGGTTTCTCCGAGGAGGACCGCAACACCAACATCCGGCGGATCGCCTTCGTGGCGCACCTCCTGCAGCGCAACGGCGTGTTCGTGATCACCGCAGCGATCTCCCCTTACAGCGCGATCCGCGACGAGGCCCGCGCCATGGCCAAGGACTTCGTCGAGGTCTACGCTGACGCTTCCCTCGAGGTCTGTGAAGAGCGCGACACCAAGGGTCTCTACGCAAAGGCTCGTGCCGGAGAGATCAAGGGCTTCACCGGGATCGACGATCCTTACGAGGCTCCCGAGAACGCCGAGGTCGTCTGCGCCACCGAGACCGAGAGCGTCGAAGAGAGCGCTCAGAAGGTCATCGACAAGCTGGTGGAGCTCAAGTACATCTCATAGTGCCTGTCCACTTCGGTCCTCTGTCGAGTCCCTCCGCTGCCCGGACCCGCTTTCGGCGGGTCCGCCGGCAACCCAGCGCGGTCGTCGAGACGACCGCTAATGAGCACTAACTCGACATGATCGATCTCCATACCCATACGACGGTCTCGGACGGGGGTGATTCTCCCTCCGAACTCGTCGGGCACGCAGCCGCGATCGGCATGACGGCGATCGCCGTCACCGATCACGACAACGACTCGGGCTGCGCCGAGGCTGTGGCCGAGGGGCGACGGCTGGGGGTCGAAGTTATCCGTGGCGTCGAGATCTCGTGCGATGTCGAGGACCTGTCCTCGCACGGTTACAAGCCGGCGGACCGGCCCACGATGCATCTCCTTGGCTATTTCATCCCGGAGGACGTGAATCCGCTCTCGGCCGCGCTGGCGGAGCTGCAGGAGGCCCGGGCGAACCGCAACCACCACATCGTCGAGAAGATCCAGTCGTTCGGGATCCCCATCACCTTCGAAGAGGTCGAGAACGAGGCGGGGGGGCCGGGGGCCCAGATCGGGCGCCCTCATTTCGCTGCCGTCCTCGTGCGTCACGGTGCGGTCCCCGATTATCAGCAAGCCTTCGACATCTACCTGGCCAAAGGGGCCCGCGCCTACGTCACCCGCAAGCTCTACGCGCCCGCTGAAGCGATCGAGCTGATGCGGAGTGCAGGGGTCGTGCCCGTCCTCGCCCACCCCTTCACCTTGAAGCTGAGGCTGTCGGACCTGACGCGCTTCGTCGAAGAGTTGACGGCGGCGGGTTTGATGGGCATAGAGGGTTACCACGGCGACATGTCGCTCGAGAACCAAGCCCCATACCGAGAGCTAGGCGAACGGCTCGGTCTGGTCGTCAGCGGCGGCAGCGATTACCACGGCTCGATGCGACCCGACCGGACGATGCCGGGAGGCAAGTACCGCGTCACCGTTCCGCCCAGCGTCCTCGATGATCTGCGCGGCCGAGCTCAAGAACTGACGACCGCCTGATGTTCATCACGCGGGCGTCGCGTCATGACCGCAGTGACCTTCAGGAGTTCTACGAGGCGAGCGACTGGGACTTCGGAGACCTGAGCGAGGGCGTCGCCTTCATCGCCCGTGAGGGCACCATCGTCGCAGCCATCAGGCTCATCGAGGTCGCACCGGCAACCGTCGTGATCGACGACGTGCTCGTGAAGGAAGACAAGCGCGGCTCCGGCCTCGGCCGGGGGATCATGCAAGCCGCCATGAACGGCCGGGCCGGCACGCTCTATCTGGCCTGCCACGACGACAAGATCGGCTTCTACGAGCGTTTCGGCTTCGCCCTGGTCGACAAAGACGACCTGCCGGAGCCGGTGGCGACCTACCTAGACAAGGCCGGCGACCTCAACCCGGGCCCCGACCACATCCACCACTTCCTAAAAGCCCGCTAGGAACCCCGCCGAGTGTGTTTATAACGCCGCGTGGCGGCGTTTATTACACAGTCGGCTAGGAGCAGTTGGGCCAGCGGCTGTGCTCGCCTCTGGCCAGCAGCATCGCTGCGGTGCGAGCCTGCGCCTCGGGCTCGTAGATGTAGCCGTAGCCGAACTCGCTCCACGTCACCAGGTCGAACTGGAAGAGGCCGTGGTAGCCGTAGCTGTGGAAAGCCAGGGGATTGAATGTGGACTCGCACATGGCGACCGACTCGAGGTAGTCCGGCGACAGGCCGAATTCGATGGCGGCCGCACCGATCGTGGCGATGATCTCTTCCTCGGTCCAATCACCGATCGTCTTGATCGGCGAGAACGTGGGCAGAGGTTGTCTTGGGAATTCACCGCGGAAGCCGTTGACTTCGCTCGGACCGATCGCGACCGAGGCCGAGGCGACCTCGGCGGACGCTGTTATCGAGCGGAAGATCTCGAGCCCGGATGTCGTGCCCGGGATGCCCGCAGCCGCAGCGACGACAGAGATCAGCCATCCCCACATCCAGATGCGTTTGAGCCGCGCCTTCTGTCGCGCACGCGCTCCGAAATGAAGTCGATCCAAGTGGTTCTGCCCTTTCAGTGAAAAAGTTGCCGCTGTCCAACCGGCCCGCCGGGGGGCGGTTGATCCGTGGAAGGGCGTCACGCTATCACCGGGCCCCCCCGTCCGCCCCGCCCCAAGTGCTCTTGTGAAGGCCGGTGGCCGGAGGGCCGGTCCCTTATCCTTTCTCCATGAAGAAAGCCCTGCTCACCGGTGTTACGGGCCAGGACGGCTCCTACCTGGCCGAGTTCCTCTTGGCCAAGGGTTACGAGGTCCACGGCCTCATCCGGCGGGCCTCGAGCTTCAATACCGGCCGCCTCGACTCGATCTACCACGACCCCCACGAGACCGGAGTGGGGCTGTTCCTCCACTACGGAGACCTCTCCGACTCGGGTTCGCTCGTCAATCTCATCCGCGATCTAGAGCCCGACGAGATCTACCACTTGGGTGCCCAGAGCCACGTGCGCGTGAGTTTCGATATCCCCGAATACACGGCAGACACGACCGGCATGGGCACGGTGCGCATGTTGGAAGCGGTGCGAGCGTCGGGCGTCTTGACGCGCTTCTATCAAGCGTCCTCGTCGGAGATGTTCGGTGCGGCCCCTCCCCCTCAGAATGAATCAACTGCGTTCTATCCACGCAGTCCCTATGGGGTTTCGAAAGTCTTTGCGTATTGGATGGCCGTCAACTACCGAGAGGCGCACAACATGTACGCGGTGAACGGGATCCTTTTCAATCACGAGTCGCCGCGGCGTGGTGAGACCTTCGTCACGCGCAAGATCTCCCGGGCGGTCGCGCGGATCAAGGCCGGCCTTCAAGACAAGCTCTATCTCGGGAACCTCGATGCTAAGAGAGACTGGGGTTATGCCCCCGAGTACGTCGAGGCGATGTGGATGATGCTCCAGCAGGACGGCCCCGACGATCTCGTCATCGGAACGGGTGAGGCCCATAGCCCCCGGGAGTTCTGTGAGGTCGCCTTCGGCCGGGTGGGCCTGGACTGGCAGGACCACGTCGAGGTCGATGAGCGCTACTTCCGGCCCTCCGAGGTGGACTATCTCTGTGCCGACACAACTAAGGCCAAGAAGGTCCTCGGATGGGAGGCGCGCACGGGTTTTCGCGACCTCGTCGAGATCATGGTCGATGCCGACGTCAAACTGTTAGAAGATGAACTTGCAGGGCGGCTGGTGCGCCAGGACCGTGAGCTTTAGGGGAGCGGAGGTACGTTAGTGGAGATAGAGATAGGCATCGGTAAATCTGGGCGGCGGGCATACGGGTTCGACGACATCGCGATCGTGCCCTCCCGTAGGACGAGGGACCCTGACGATGTCGACATCTCCTGGGAGGTAGACGCCTTCCGTTTCGAGCTCCCACTTCTCGCTTCCGCGATGGATGGTGTCGTGTCGGTTAGCTCCGCGATCGAGATCGGCCGGCTCGGGGGCCTGGCGGTCCTCAACCTCGAAGGTCTCCAGACCCGCTACGAAGACGCCGACGCCGTGCTCAACGAGATCGCCGAGCTCCCCGACGCGACGGCGACGAAGCGGATGCAGGAGATCTACCAAGAGCCCGTCAAGGAAGAGCTGATCTACAAGCGGATCCACGAGATCAAAGAGGCCGGCGTCGTCGCAGCGGCTTCCCTCACTCCCCAGCATGTCGAGAAGTGGCACAAGATCGCACTCGAAGCCGAGCTCGACATCCTCGTCATCCAGGGCACGGTCGTATCGGCCGAGCACGTCTCGACCCGATCCGAGCCTCTCAACCTCAAGCGTTTCATCTCTACTTATGACCTTCCCGTGATCGTCGGGGGCTGCGCCTCGTACTCGACTGCGCTGCACCTGATGCGCACAGGAGCCATGGGTGTTCTCGTAGGTGTGGGCCCGGGGGCCGCGTGCACGACCCGAGGAGTTCTCGGGCTCGGCGTCCCCCAAGCGACCGCGATCGCCGATGCGGCCGGCGCACGGATCCGCCACCTCGACGAGACCGGCCGCTACTGCCACGTCATCGCCGACGGCGGCATGCGTACCGGTGGGGACATCGCTAAAGCGATCGCATGCGGCGCCGACGCCGTCATGATCGGCTCCCCCTTGTCCGCCGCTTCCGAGTCGCCGGGCCGTGGACACCACTGGGGCATGGCGACGTTCCACCCCACGCTTCCTCGTGGCACGAGGGTGAAGACGTCGGTGCTGGGCACGCTCGAGGAGATCCTCATCGGCCCGGCGCATGAGAACGACGGCCGCCTCAACCTGATGGGGGCACTGCGCACATCGCTAGCGACCTGCGGCTACGCAAACATCAAGGAGTTCCAGAAGGCCGAGGTCATGGTGGCCCCCGCTCTGAAGACCGAAGGCAAGTCCCTGCAGCAAGCCCAGCGAGTAGGAATGGGTGCGTGACAACGTACCCACGAACGGATCCGGGGGCCTAACCACTTTTTCGCTGATAGCTCCGGCCACTACCCGTACCAGGTAGTCGGCCGGAGCTAACTTCGGTATTGAAAGTAATCGGCAAAGGTGACTTGACGGCTTACGGGTTACCTTATAAACTGCCACTCAAGCGGCAATAGTCGTTAGAAAAGAGGTGGTAGTTATGCCAGAGGGCCTCATTATCTTCGCTGGGGCGATCGCAGCCTTCGAAGTTGTGGCTGCACGTCTGGGCCGGGATAGCCGGGACGGGGACGATTGGCTCCTGCACCGCGATTCCTACGAGCGAGGCGTTCGCTAAGCACGCATATGGGTAGCCGCCTCCCCATCAGCACTCACCACTGCCGGCCCCAACGCAGGACTCCCCCCCGTGTCCTGCCTTGGGCCGGCCTTTTTGGTTGTGGACCGTGGCGATGAACCCCGCCCCCGTGGACACCATCGATCGGCAGATCCTCCGCCTGCTGCGACAGGACGGGCGGATGGCCGTGGCCCAGATCGCCAAAGAGGTCGGTCTGTCGGGCCCCGCGGTGCACGAGCGCGTCCGCAAGCTCGAGGCGCGAGGGGTCATCGCCGGATACACGGCGGTCCTCGACCCCGAGGTCCTCGACCGTTGTCACGTCGCGTTCATCCTCGTGAGCCTTTCGGAAGGGCCGGAGTTCGCGGCCGACGAAGCGATCGTCGCTCGCATATGCGACGAAGCCGATGTCATGGAGTTCCATCGCGTGGCCGGCGAGGACTGTTACTTGATCAAGGTCCGCACCGCGACCAACAAGGAGCTCGAGCGACTTCTCAGGCGCGTGCGATCGATCCCCGGTGTCGCGAGGTCACGAACCACGATCGTCCTCTCCACCGAGCTCGAGCGGCCCACCATCGAGGTCCCCGAAGAAACCCGCGCCGTCGAGGGATCATCTCTCTAGTCCTCCGCATGTAAGGTCTCGCTCCGCATATGAGCGAACCCCGGACGGTCCCCGAGTT
>JBKJYP010000084.1:0-13139 GCA_046715695.1 Actinomycetota bacterium
TGCCCGCGGTAGCCGATCAATCCGCGAACCGGGAGCACGAACTCGAGGCGGACGCGCCCGTCGGCATCGGTCGACATCTGCTCCAGCTTCGCCTTGCGGCCGGCCAGGGCCGCCTGCACCTGACCGATGAAGTCCGGCGGGAAGTCGACGGTGATGCGCTCGTACGGCTCGAGAGTCTGGCCGTCGACCGTGGTCAGGATCACCTCGGGACGACTGACCTGGAGCTCGAATCCCTCGCGCCGCATCTGCTCGACCAGGACGGCCAGCTGCAGCTCGCCGCGACCGCGAACCTCGAAGGTGTCGCCGGCCTCTGTCGGGTACACCTCGATCGAGACATTGCCGAGCACCTCCTTCTCGAGCCGGGACTTGATCTGGCGGCTCGTCACGTAGCGGCCGTCGCGACCGGAGAGGGGCGAGGTGTTGACGCCCAGCGTCATGCGCAGGGTGGGCGCGTCCACGTCCAGGCGAGGCAGCGGGCGAGGGTCCGCCGGATCGGTGATCGTGTCGCCGATCGTCACCTCGGGGATCCCGGCCAGCGCCACGATGTCTCCCGGCCCCGCCTCCTCGATGTCGATCCGCTCGATGCCGCGCGCGGTGGTCAGGCTGGTCACCGTACCGCTCAGCGTGACCGTCCTGCCCGGCTCGACCGAGCCATCGGCCCCCTCAGGCTCTTCACGCACAATCGTGACCCGCTGCCCGGGTTTGACGGTCCCGCTCCAGACGCGACCGACCGCCATGCGGCCGACATAGTCGTTGGCTGCCAGGTTGGTGACGAGCAGCTGGAGCGGCATGTCGGGGACGTATGAGGGTGGCGGGGTCACCTCCACCAGCAGGTCGAGGAGCGGCAGGAGGTCGGTCCCGGGCTTTGCCAGGTCACGCGTCGCCGTCCCGAGCTTGGCGTTGGTGTAGACCACCGGGAACTCGATCTGGGCATCGGTCGCGCCCAGGTCCATGAACAGCTCGTAGATGGCGTCGAGGACCTCGGCCGGTTGTGCGTCCGACCGGTCGATCTTGTTGATGCAGACGATGACCGGCAGATGACGAGCCATCGCCTTGGAGAGGACGTAGCGGGTCTGGGGCAGCGGGCCCTCGGCGGCATCCACCAGCAGCAGGACAGCGTCGACCATCAGCAGGCTGCGCTCCACCTCGCCACCGAAGTCGGCGTGGCCAGGGGTGTCGACGATGTTGATCTTGACCCCTCCATGACGCACCGCGGTGTTCTTGGCCAGGATCGTGATGCCTTTCTCTCGCTCGAGATCGAGCGAATCCATCACGCGTTCGTTGACGTCCTGGTTGGCTCGGAACGCTCCCGACTGCCACAACATCGCGTCGACCAAGGTTGTCTTGCCGTGGTCGACGTGCGCGATGATCGCAACGTTGCGCAGGTCTTCTCTTCTAGCCATGTTTCCCACCTTCCGGGCATGGTGCTGGGGATGAGATCAATCTGGCCTCTTCCCCGCGTAGCGCGATAAGAGCGCACGCCCTGTTGTCTTCCTCATCAGATTCAGCGATCACATCGAGCGGATCGATGATGATCTCGAGCAGATAGCGTCCGTCCGGCACGCCGGTTATCTCGATGTATTGGTCGGGCAGATGCATCCGATAGGAGTCTGTCCAGCCTGACGAGATACCAACTACCTGTCCGACGCCGATCTCGTCCGTACGGTAATCGCCGAGACAACTGTAACGGGCTTCACCGTCCCCGGAGCCATCCTCGGGGCAGAACCCACTCTTCTCGCCCTCTGCGACCCGCTTCCCGGACCCTCCTGCGGCCCACAGCCTCGCCACGTAGAAGCCGCTCAGATGGAAATGCGCGTGGGTCGGGTGGAACTCGGAGGTCGTTGCGAATCGTTGCCGCGTCGAGCCATCCTTCGAGTAGAGCGTCTGATAGGCACCCGGGGCCGGGGCCTCCACGCGATATGTGAGCTCCAAGGGCCCCCGTCCCTGGTTGGCTACGACGGTCTCGAAGCGAAGGCAACGCCGGGCTCCTCGCCCGATGATCTCATCGATGAGACAACCTCCCACCGCCAGAGGGGGCGCGGGATACCCATAGCCGAAGCTGGGGACCTGACCGGTCTGGGGTCCCCACACCTGTCCCGGGGCGAGTGGTACCAGATCCGGCAGGAGCACCGGCGGCTTCGCGCCCGACGATCGCGCGGGGGCCGCGCTCAACAAGGCGAGGCAGAGACACGCGATCCCCATGCCTCGAGCCCACCACGTCCTTGCTTCAGCCATGTCTTCGACTATAGGCCGACCGCTGGAGCCACCTAATATGTCCCGATCGGATAGCCAAGCGACTGGATCACGGGTATCTATGGCCGGCATCGTTCACGAGGGCCCCGTAACGATCGTTTTCACCGACGTCGCGTCCTCGACCGATCTTCGGACGACCCTCGGTGATGAGGCGGCGCAGCGCCTGCTGGCGCGCCACGACGACATCGTCCGGGCCCGGATGGCCGAGTTCCGTGGTCAAGAGATCAAGGCTCTAGGGGACGGGTTCCTCGTTCTGTTCCAGTCGGCCAGAAAGGCGGTGGCGTTCGCGGCCGGCGTCCAGAAGGCGTTCTCCGAAGAGAGCGGCGAGATCCAGTTGAGAGTCGGCGTCAACACGGGCGAAGTGGAATCGTCCGACGGCGATATCTACGGCCAGGCGGTCAATGCCGCCGCTCGCATCGCGGCGCGAGCCGAGCCTGGAGAGATCCTCGTAGCCGAGGTCGTCAAACAGCTTACCGGCACGGTTACGGGCATCCGGTACGTGGACCGCGGCAAGGTTCGCCTCAAGGGGTTCCCTGAGAGGTGGCGGTTGTTCGAGGTCGAGTGGGAGCCGGAAGAGCCCACCGGCGAGATGCGCCGTCCCCGGGTACAAGCTCTGCTCGACACACCACCAAACATCCGCCTGACGACGGTTCTGGCCGGTCCCGGGTACGGCAAGACAGCTTTGCTGAGTCAGTGGGCAGCGGAACGTAACGTCGCCTGGCACACCGTCCCTCCTTCAACGCGCGACGCGATCGCACTCTCGAGCTCGATCGCCGACGCCATACGTACGCGCGTTCCCGACCTCCCGGCTCAGGTCGGGGCAGCGATCGATGCCTCATCGGGCGGAGACGAGACCGATATCGAGGGACCGGAGAGATCGGTAGCGATCGCCACGCTGTTGTGCGACGCTCTGTCGCGCGGGCTCCGCCGCACCCTGACGCTGGTCATCGACGATTGTCACGAGGTGAGAGCCGGGTCTCCCGCTTGCAGGTTCGTCGAAGCGCTTGTGCGTCAGGCTCCCGAAACGCTGCACCTCGTGCTGTCCGGTCGATCGGAGCTTCCGTTCCGCATCGATCGCTTGCGCGGGCAAGGCTCGGTCCACGAGATCACAGGCCGCGAGCTGATACTCGACCGGGCTGAGACGGAGGAGCTCGTCAAACGGTTCATGGGCGATGCCGACCCTGCATTGACCGATCAGATCCTCGAAGTAACAGGGGGATGGCCGGCGGCGGTCCGCCTCGCTCTCGAATCGATCCGCAAGCAAGCCCAGCCCTCGGGTGTCCTCGCCAGCGCTGATCCTGGAGGTGCCCTCTACTCCTATCTCGCCGGCGAGGTGTTCGCTCGCGAGCCAGAGGTCGTCCGCACCATCGTCCGCACGATGTGCGTGTTCGAGGGCTTCTCCACGGACATGTGTGACTCACTCGTTGGGGCAGGGACGAGCGAAGCCTTGCTGTCGTTGGCTCGCCGCGGTCTTTTCGTGGAGCCGCTGGCCTCCGATCCTCAGTCGTTCTTCCTCAATCCACTGGTACGTGACTTCGCCCTCGAACATTTCGAGATGACCGAGGAAGACCACTTGGAGTTGCATCGCGCCGCGGCTCAGTGGTTCGAAGAGGAAGGCCGGGTCGAAGACGCACTCGAGTCTCTCTGCTCTATCCAGGACCTGGAGGCCGTGACCGGCATCCTCACTCGGCACGGGAAGAAGCTGATCTCTGCGGGGCGTGCCGATCCCCTGCTGAGCGCCCTAGAGCGTGTTCGATCAGCCGGTCATGAGATCAGCTCCGAGCTGGAAGAGCTGGCAGGCGAGGCCCTGCACATCAAGGGTGACTGGGACGGCGCACTTGACGCCTTCGAGCGAGCTTCGGGGGGCCGAGAAGTCATCTCCGCTGGCCTTGCTTGGCGTTGGGGACTGATCCACTACATCAAGGGGAACCTGGCGGATGCCCTCGCGATATATGAGCGAGCGCGCGTTGATGGTGAGGATCCTCGAGAGGATGGGCTCTTGCTCTCCTGGAAGGCCGCCGCCCATTGGGCTCATGGCGATATCGAGGCGGGAGAAGTCGTTGCCGACGCAGCCTTGGCCGTAGCTAAAAGGTCGGGCGACGACAAGGCACTAGCGGCCGCCCATACGGTGCTGGCGATGCTCGCCGCGCTCCGAGGCGATCGGCGAGCCAACGACTCCCACTATCTGAAAGCGCTCGATCACGCGGACAAGGCGGGTGACATGTTGCAGGTCATCCGCATCCGCACCAACCAGGGCTCCCATCACATGGAGGAGAGTTTCTACGAGGAGGCTCTCCAGGAGCTCAACATCGCCATCAGGTTGGCGGATGTTGCGGGGTTCGTGTCCTTCCATGCCCTCGCCCTCACCAACCGAGGCGAGACGAACCTCTGCCTCGGGCGGCTGGAGCAAGCCCACTCGGACCTCGAGCACGCACGCAAGCTCTACGGGCGGATGGGCTCGCACAACATCGCCTATCCACTGAACAAGCTCGGAGATCTGTATCGCATACGCGGAGATCGAACGCTGGCTCGGGCCGCTTACGAGGAGGCTCTCTCACAGCTCGAAGCTTCGGACGACGCTCAAGGGGTTGCCCCTTGTCTCGCGGGCCTCGCCCTCTTGCTCGAGTCCGAGGACATCGAGAAAGCGATCGCGCTCGTCGAACGCGGTATGGCTCTGCCCGCCGCCCTCGATCTCACGACCGTTGTCCTCGCGGCCGCCTGGGTTCGACTGGCGGCAGGTGATATCGATGGAGCGCGGGCCCATGCCCGAGAGGCCTTGGACCAGGCTCGGCCACGCCGCGATCGCTCGTCGATGGCAGAAGCCTTGGAGATTGAAGCCGCGTGCTGCTCGGACACGGAACAACAGAAGGAGTTACTCGAGCAATCGATCGCTATCTGGCGCGAGATCGGGGACCCGCTCGGAGAGATCCGTGCATCGTTGCGTGTTTCGAAGCTCCTTCCGGACGAGAAGGCTGTGAGGTTGGCGGGCCGCCTGGAGAAACAGGCTTGTGCTCTCGGGGCTCGTCCACTTATCGCCCAAGCCGCGGCCGTGATCACTGGGATCGAACGACGTGGCCACGCTCCGGTTTCTGTCAAAGCCTTGGGTAGCTTCCGTGTTTCCCGATACGACTCCACGATCGCCCCAGGGGAGTGGGGATCTCGACTCGCCGCCGAGCTCATGAAGCTCCTCGTCGCCAACCGATGCCGAGCCGTTGCCCGGGAGGCTCTCTGCGAACAGCTATGGCCCGGCGACGACCCATCGGCGACAGACAAACGACTCACGGCGGCTCTGCGAGCGGTGAGGAGCGCGCTCGATCCCCATGGACGATTCGCCCCGGACTACTTCGTCACCGCTTCGGGCAAGGTCCTGCAACTCGAGGAAGAGAAGGTGGTTATCGACATCGAGCTCTTCTTCGCGGCAGCACTCGAGGGCCTGGATCTGCTGACGGTCGATCCTCGGCGAGCCATCGACCTCTTGACCGATGCGGAAGGTCTTTATGGGGGAGACCCTTTCGAGGATGACGCAGATGCTCCCTGGGCGATCGCGATCCGCCAAGAGGCGCGAACCCTTTACATCAGGGTGGCGTTCGCCCTTGCCGAGAACGCTTCGGACTCAGGCGATCACGATGGCGCATCCCGCTACCTGTTGCGGGTGCTGGAGCGCGATCCGTACGACGAGAACGCGCATCTTGCCCTCATCACTGCGCAGATCAACGCGCGCCATCACGGTGAGGCTCGCCGCTACTACCGTTTCTATTGCATGCGTATGGAGCAGATCGACGTGGAAGCTGCTCCGTTCCCCTCGGCGATCCGGGTCACGGTCTAGGACACCCAGATGACCGAACAAGCCGAACGCATCGTCGACACGATGAACGCGATCCACGGAGTGCACTCTGGTCACCGAGCGGTGCATGCCAAGGGCTCGTGCTGCAAGGGCACCTTCGTCCCCGCCCCCGAGGTTGCCGAGATATCCGTTGCGCCCCATCTCACCGGTGGAGAGATACCGGTGACGGCTAGGTTCTCCGCGGGCTCAGGAAAGCCGACGCGCGCAGACGGAGCCAAGGACGAACGCGGGCTGGCGGTGAAGTTCCACCTTCTCGATGGCAGAACGACCGACATCGTGTCGTTGACCCTTCCCGTCTTCTTCGTGAAGACGCCTGAGGATTTCCTCGAGTTCCTCGAAGCTCAACGTCCCGACCCCGAGACGGGCAAGCCCGATCAAGCCCGAGTCATGGCTTTCGTCGCCGAGCATCCTGAAACGCAGCTGGCGTTGGGATTCGTGATGCTCGGTGCTTCACCCGCGAGCCTGGCCGGCTGCACGTTCAACGCGATCCACGCATTCCGACTTCTCGGACCCGATGGCGAGTCGCGCAACATCAGGTATCGCTGGGTCCCCGATGAGCCAGAGGCGAGCCTCACGGATCACGAGACGAGAGCGCTCGGCAAGGACTACCTCCATCAAGAATTGGAGGAGCGTCTGGGGAAAGGGACGATGGCTTACGAGCTCCGTCTGCAGATAGGTGAGCCCGAGGACGACCCCATCGACCCCACGACCCCCTGGCCCGAGGAACGACGCTGGGTCACCGCCGGACGGATGACGCTCACCGATTACACCGGCAAGGAGTGCGAGCCGATGATCTTCGACCCGGGTCGTGTGATCGACGGCATCGAGCGATCGGACGACCCGATCCTGCACGCACGTTCGGATGCGTACTCGGTGTCCTTCGCCCGAAGGACCGCCGCCCCCTCGAGCGCGTAAATACCGTTGTCTGGTAACGGAGATCCCTCACTCGACGAGATTGAGGGGTCCTTTTCGCAGGACCGCCTCGGCTCCGCTTCGCGCCGCAAGTGCCAGCGCATCCGGGACATCCATCCCTTCACCGAGACCGAATGTCAGAGCTGCTGCGAAAGAGTCGCCGGCGCCATAGCGGTCTGAGACCACGCCTTCTATAGGGACCGCCGCGTATCTCTCCCAGTGACCGGCCCTCACCGAATAGGAGCCTCCGCGATCCCCGTCGGTGCGCACCACCAGGGCCGGCGCGGGGTCGAGCGAGCCTTCCACGTATGTCTCGGAGCTGTCGCCGGAGCTCCCGACGAGTGCGTCTATGACAACAGATCCGCCCGCGAGAGCGTCGAGGACGCGTGATGTGGCAACCAGGACCCCGGCCCCCCGCGCGCGTCGGAGCGCTTCGTCGTCACCGGCGGTGTGATAAACGGCGTCGGCCGCTCCGAGCACATCCCAGTCGAGTTCTTCGCCGCCGTGGGGGCCCATCCGCTCACCGACGACCGTGATGGTGCGTTCGCCTTCAGGGTCAACGTGGACGACGCCGCGACGAGTAGGGAGGGCTCGATGCACAGCTTCGACGCGGATGCCCGCTTCCTCCAACGCGGCCCGCGCTCGGTATCCCAGTTCATCGTCACCCAGCGCGGTGAAGAACGTGACATCGCCGGCCAAGCGCGAGAGCTGAGCCGCGGCTACCGCACCGCCGCCCCCAGGGCCCTCCCATCGTTCGGTGGCGTGGACGATCTCGCCTGTCTGGGGCATGACCGGGACACGCAGGAATTCGACCCACTCGACATGCCCGACGACGGCGTAGGAGACGGTTAGACGACTCCCGAGAAGGCGTTGAGTATCGCGTCGAGCATCGGCCCCCATTGATCCTGTCGGCCCGCGAACTCCTCGGGCGGGACCGATTCGATGGTTCCGACCATCACCGAGCCATCCTGACGGATGGCCGCGAATGCGGCGCCGTGCAGGGGGAACGAGTTCTGCGAGTCCGTCCAGGTCGCCTCGTATTCGACGATCGCAGCACTCACCACGACGCCGGCGGGCTGCAGCGCTTGCACATCGCCGGTCTTGACCTGGCTGTAGAGGTCGGGTGGGAGTAAAGCGTCCAGGGCCTGGGCGAGATATGAGCCGGCGTCGGTCGAAGGGTCCGTGGTCCCCACCTCGACGTAGGCGAAGTTGTCGCGGCCGTCACCGAATGCAGCAGCGTTACCTTCGTCGAACTGGGCCTCCCATGGGGGAGGAAGCGTGATGGTTACGACACCTGCCAGATCGACCTGTGGACCGCTGACAGGTGAGGGCGGAGCCGTCGGGACCGTGGTCGGAGGAGTCGTGGGTACACCGACCGCGGTGCCGCTGGCGATCGGCACCGGTTGAAGGTTCCCGTCTCCACTCACCTCGGCGGTGGTGGTGACGGCTTCGGGATCCTTGCCGGACAGGAACTTGACGCCGACACCGATCAAGGTCAAGGCCACGACCGACCCGGCCACGATGGCGATGACCTTGTTCTTGCTGCTCTTGGCGCCGCCCGGTGGTGGGCCACCGGCTGGCGCGGGCTGCCAGTTCTGCGGTTGAGCCGGATATCCGCCCTGAGGCGGGTACCCGCCCTGCGCGGGGTATCCCCCTTGCGGCGGATGACCTCCTGGAGGTGGGTATCCGCCCGCCGGGGGCCCGCCGGGGACCTGGCTCACGCGACACCTCCCGACGGAGACCGGATCTCGCGGCGGGCGGTCGAACTCGCGGCCCTGACCGACGAGCCACAAACGACGCAGAAGAGAGAGTCGGGCAAGAGCTGGCTCTCACACTCGGGGCAATACCCCGACCCCGAGGTCGCAGCCTTCGGATGATCGTTGACCGCGTCTTCGATCGCCGCGTCGATCAGTGCGGCCTGCATCATCACTCGGATCCGCAGGATCAGGACGCCGAGGATCAGCAAGCCCCAGAGGAGTCCGAGACCCTGGCCGAATGGGACATAGACGAACAAGCGCTGCCCGACCCAATAGAGGATGTTCACACCGGCGGCCAGTGCGAAGGTCGCGAAGTAACGAGGAGTGAATCCGTCGTAGGCCTCGCCGCGGCCGGAGAACGCGGCGGCCGCCAGGCCCGTCGCAGTTCCATAGATGAGTGACTTGACGACCATCAGGTTCAACACGATGACGAGCCACGAGAAGATGCCGTCCGTCGTTCGCAACTGGCCGGAAGCGATCACGGGCCAGAAGGCAACGAGCGTCTCGGCCGCGGCGTAGGCCGTCCCGGCAGCGACCCCGAAGGTCAGTCCATCGATCAGATCGTCATAAGCAGGCCGGGATGCGAGGTATGTGGGCCCGAGGTTCTTCACGACCTCGGCGATGATCGGCAGGAGCACCGCGAAGATGAGCAGCGGCACGAATGGGATCGATCCGACACCGGCTCGGCCTCCCGCGACGATCAACTGGAGATAGTCGCCTTCGAAGATCCACCGGAAGAAGACCATCGACACGAGGGCGCCGAGGATCCCCGTGAACACGAACAGACTGAGAACCACGGGCGCGGGCGCGTCCTCCCACAGGTTCACGTCGTAGATGTAGACGAGGTAAGCCAAGGGGACGAGTAGAGCGGCTGCGAGGATCGCGCCCGGCAAGATCCCGAAAAGCGTCAGACCCAGGATGAGAACGGTCCCGATCGTGATCGCCCAGCGGAAGTTGTCGGCGACCTCGCGATTGCTCTGCGGCATGATCGTGGAGATGAGAGCGAATTGAGCCACGCTCTCGGCGGACTGCACGACATAGGAGTGTCCGCGCCCGTGCTTGCCGGTGGATCCGGCTCGGAAGCTGTGGCCGCACCGGTGACAGAAGCTGGCTACATCGGGGTTATCGCGATGGCACTCTGGACATTCCATCTCTCACTCCGCCTAGGACGACCGCGGCACTATCGCCCCGAGGGCCGTGGTTGTCAAACCTCCTTGTTTGACAACAGGGGACCGTCGGTCTGAGACTCTCGTTCGTGCCGGCCCTTCTGAAGCGATCCGTGGCCCTCGGTTTGCTCGCCATCCTTCTCGTCGGCTGTGGCCGGGACGAGGTCACCCAGAACACGACCGGCCCCATCCTCCTCACCCGCTCCCAGGCTTGGCTGGCGAGCGTCTCCCCGGACGAGGGCCAGGCTCGGATCCGAGAGCTCGAGAGGTCGCTCCGGGCGCTGCGCAACCAGACCGGTTCCGGGTGGACCGGCCGTCAGGATGATTCCACCGGCTACCTGACACAGCTGAGTGGAGGGGTCTTCGATATCGACGGCACGGCCGAGGATCTCGGGTCCGCCTTCCTCGCGGGTTGGGGGATCGCCCTATTCGGGGTCGAGGGGACTGACATCGCCTTGTCCAAGCCCAGCCCGCCCGATGCCACCGGCTCTGTCATCGTCGAGGGGAGTCAGCAGCACAACGGTGTTCCCGTCGAGGATTCCCGGCTCGTACTGACGGTGGCTTTCGGCGACACCGACCCTCGACTCACCGCCGTGTCCGGACGTGTCTTCCCCGGGATCGGTGTCTCGGGTGACCCACAGATCAAAGCCGGCAAGGCGGCCCGGCTCGCGGCCGAAGCATCCGGGGGCAAGGTCCAAGGCAAGCCTTCACTCGTCGTGCTCGCCGGTGAGGCTGCGGGCGCTCTGACCTGGCGCGTGACCGTCGTGGGCGTGAAGGACACGGGGCTGGGGGCTATCGGAGACCAGGCTGTGACGATCTATTACGTCGACGCTCTCGACGGGACCATCGTCGCCGTCAAGGCGACCTCGACCGACGCACACGCACCACCGGCCGGACGGATCATCTCCCTCGATGCGGATGGGCGGGCTGTCAAGCCGGCCATGAAGACGGGCTTGCAGCTGCCGCAAGGGTCGCCCGTCAGCGTGACCGGTGTAAGCCCCAACGGTAAAGAGCTAACCGCCAACGCGATCCAGATCGGCAACGGCGATGTGCTCCTCATCGATACGACGGTTCCGTCGTATGACGCGGCAACGACCTTCGGGGGGATCTCGACTCACGACGCGACGGGTCTCGGCGATAGCCAATTGCCGGGCGACGTTGTCACTGTTCGCGGGGCCCGGGTCGATGACGAAGAAGCGATCGCGGCCCACGCGATGAGCCGCTACATCTACGACTACTTCCTGCAGGTACATGGCCGGAACTCCTGGGATGGTCAAGGCTCGTCTCTCGTCTCGTCCATCCACTACGGCGGCGATAGCTTCTGTAACGCCTTCTTCAACGGGGACTTCAACCCGCCGCAGATGGTTTACGGCGGGGGATGCGTCCAGAACGGGAAGCGTGCCTACCTCACCGATGTCGAGATCGACACGGCCGGTCACGAGATCACCCATGGGGTCACGGACTCGACCGCCGGGCTCGCCTACGTGGGGCAGTCCGGTGCCTTGAACGAGAGCTTCTCCGACTACTTCGGCAACGTGGTCGGGAACCTGTTCAACAACACCGATAACGCCGGCATCTTCGAAGATGAGTGCGCGATGGAGGACCCCTCGCCGAACATATGCATCACGAACCCCGATGGCACGGTCTCAGCCCGCTTCATGCTCAACGGCGCCACCCTCAAAGACGTGCTCAATCTGATGGCCCTTCCGCTACGCCTGAGCGGGATCCTGAACCAGGACAACGGCGGCGTGCACATCAACAGCGCCATCTGGAACAACGCGCTGTGGAGCATCCGCGCTCGCCTTGCCCAGATAGACGGAAAGCCGGGCAACGAATCTCCCCGGGCCCGCCAATTCGACACTGTCGTCTATGCCGCCCTCACCCGGCTGCTGTTCCCCGAAGCCGGCTTCCTCGATGCACGCGCCGCGATCGAACAGGCGGCGCGCGATCTCCAAGTGGACGGCGACACCGCACGGGTCATCAAGGAGACCTTCGACCTGAACCAGTTCTGCCAACAGTGCATCTTGCCGGAAGCCCATCCCGCGCAAGCCGTTGCGATGACGTCGGCGGCTGAGGGATTCCCTGCGGTTTCGGGCGATCGTGTTGCGTGGGTGGAGCAGTCGTTGGGACCGCTCTTCGGAACCGGGGTTGTCGGCGGTTTCGGGATGGAGCCCGTGGCGCTCACCGAGGAGGGGGCCGTGACGAGCGTGGCTTTCTCCGGTGACTCGGTCATAACGACCGAGCTCGTCGATCCGACCCACGCCGGTCTGTTCCGCTACGACTCTGCCGGCGGTCAGCAGCAGATCGATGGACTCGGCGATCAAGGGATCGTTCTCGGGGTAGCCGGATCAGCCGAAGGCGCGGCATGGATCGAGGGAGGGCAACTGCACTTCATCGCGCCCGACGGCGCGGTGACTGCGGCCGAGCTACCGCATGGGAACGAGGAGTGGATCTCGATCGGGACAGGCGGCGGGTTCGTCGCTGCGGGGTCCAAGCAGGGAACCATCGTGGTCTGGGAAGTCGGTTCGAGCCCCATCGTGGCGGCACAGGGCGGGAGCCCTGTGTTCGCGGTAGACGCCTTCGGGCCCCGAGCCATCGCAACATCCGATTGCCGGATCGAGAACGACATCCCGACCTGCAATGCCTATCTGCTTCAGGGTCCCGGTGATACCACCGTCCTGTCTGAGGCTGTTGCTCCGTTCGGGGCGACGATCTCTGCCGAGCATGCTGTTTGGACCTCTGTGCCCGGCGCGCTCGGTGGCGCTGTAGCCGAGGCCGAGAGGCACGCAGGTCTCGTCTTCTCCGACTCGGACCTCCACATGTTCAGCTTCGCCACCGGGGTCACCTATGAGATCGTGGCGCGGCGCGGCCAGCAAGGCTTCCCCGAACTGTCTGGTTCCCGCCTCGTCTGGCAGGACACCGCCCTCGGCGGCGACGACATCTTCACCGGT
The DNA here is from genome assembly GCA_046715695.1 of Actinomycetota bacterium. Lineage (GTDB taxonomy): Bacteria > Actinomycetota > CADDZG01 > CADDZG01 > WHSQ01 > DATLNM01. Next base: position 12,884 of record JBKJYP010000084.1, read on the forward strand.
CTCATCCCCGCCGGACTCTAGGCGAACGCATGCATAACGTGCGCGTCGAACAGCTACGAGAGACAGCCGTTAAGGCCGAGTCCGACGTCGCTGCAGCTCGCCTGGACATCAGGCTCGAAGGTGAGTGGCGGACAGACGAAGACCTGCCGCAGTTCGCGGGTACTGTGAAGTTTCCCGCTGGCGAAGTCCTGTTCGAGGCTGACTTCCCACCCTTCCTTGGAGGCGACGGACGGGCGCCCACTCCGCTCGCTTACTG
>JBKJYP010000085.1:0-5269 GCA_046715695.1 Actinomycetota bacterium
CTGCTGGTGAGCGGCGAAAGCTCCCAGGCCTTGAACAGGAATCCCACTCGGGCACGGACCGCAGGCGTCCAAGTCGCCATCCGCTCCTCGATCCGACGGGCCGTATCCGTCTCAGACCCACCGGGCAACCCATAGCCTGCTGGAAGCAAAGCTGCCGCTAGGGCATCGATCGACCGAGTTGAGGCATCCGGGAGCGAGCTCATCACCGCCATTCTCGCCGGATAACGTCTCCTCATGGACTATCAGCATCTGATCTATGAGCAGCGGGGGCCGGTGACGGTCATCACGATCAACCGCCCCGAGGTGATGAACGCGATCGGGCCGGTGACCCACCTGGAGATGATCGATGCTTGGGGCAGGTTCCGGGATGACGACGATGCTTACGTCGCCGTTCTCACGGGGGCCGGGGAGCGCGCATTCTGCGCGGGAGCGGACCTGAAATCCGTGTTCGAGAACCCGACGGCTCTTCTCGATCCGGGAACGCTCGATGCCCACGCGCGGGGCGAGATGCCGGGGATCATCGGGCCCTCGCGATGGACCGACATCTACAAGCCTGTGATCGCAGCCGTGAATGGGGTCGCGTACGCGGGCGGCCTCGAGTGGGCTTGCTGGGCCGATATCCGGATCGCAGACGAGCGCGCCAGTTTCGGGGTGACCTGCCGCAGATGGAACATCGGCTTGGGCGACGGAGGAACCCAACGCCTCCCGCGCATCGTGGGCTTCGGCCGGGCGATCGAGCTGATCATCACCGGCCGGGTTATCGACGCGCATGAAGCTGCGAACATCGGGCTGGTGACCGAGGTCGTGCCGGCAGGCACAAGTCTTGACCGAGCGATCGGTTTGGCAGAGTCGATCGCAGCCCTCCCTCAGCCGGCCATCCGGACCGACAAAGAAGCCGCCGTCCGAGGTTTCGGCCGGCCGCTAGACGAAGGGTTGAGGATCGAAGCGGAGTGCTTCAACAAGTTGGTGACCACGCCGGAGATCACCGAAGGCATCCGCAGGTTCAACGAGCGTGACCACCCCGACCGCCAACCCGGGTCGATCGCGACATCCGGTCTCGTCAGGGGGGGATCAGGTGAGGCGCCACCGTCGGGCGAATAAGTACATGATCCCGATCACGCAACCCGTGATCACGAAGAGGACAACGCTCATAGCGGCCGCGTAGCCGAAGCGGAAGAAAGCGAAGCCTTGCTGATAGATGTAAAGCGGCAGGTAGGTCGTCGCGTACCTCGGCCCCCCCTCTGTGATCAACAGCGCCGGAACGAAACTCACCTGGAACGACAGGATCAGATCCCTCAAAGCGAGCAACACGAGAACGGGGGCCATGAGCGGGAGCGTCAGGCCCATGAGCATCCTCATGGGTTTCACCCCGTCGACGGCGGCCACCTCGAACAGGCTCGTCGGGATCAGTCGCCGAGCGGCAAGAGCTATAACGAAGGCTTCCCCTATCTGCAAAGCTCCCATGCCCGCGATCGCGATCCGAGTTACCCATGGATCGGTCAGCAACCCGGTGGAGCCCGTTCCAAAGGCACCGATCACCGCCGCCAATGGCCCATAGAGAGGGTTCAGGAGCCAAAGCCAGAGGAGAGCGTAGGCAGCGTCGGGGATGATCGAGGCTGAGTAGACGGCCGGTCGAGCTATCGCCGCCCCCCGGGTGCGGCGCGCAAGCAGCAGGGCGAGCCCCGTGGCGACGAAGATCCGCAAGGGCACGGAGATCACGACGTAGATGAGCGAGTTCCTGAGCGACATCCAGAAGAGGTCGTCACCAAACATCCGGCGGTAGTTGTCGAGCCCTGCCGGCTCGGGCGCGGCCACGCCTGAGTACTCCGCGAACGAGATGCCGAACGCGAGGACCGCCGGCGCTAGAACCAGTAGCACGAGGCCGAACAGGTAAGGCGCCGACATCAGCGCAGATCGCTTCATCGCACGGACCGACCTTCAGGGCCCTCGAAGAGATGGATGTCAGGCTCCTCGAAGAAAACCCCAACGGTTCGCTCCGATGGCAAGGAGCGTCGCGGGACCCTGGCGACGATGTCATTGCCTTGGGCCTCGATATGGATAAGTGCATCGGCCCCCACCGGCTCCACCGTAACGACGCGCCCACGGAACAACGCTCGGTCAGAGTCGGTCAGAGTGATGTGCTCGGGGCGGACCCCGATCGTCAGGGATCCGAAGGTCGGCCCATGAAGGCTCGCGGGGAAAAGGTTCATGCCGGGGACGCCGATGAATCGGGCCACGAACGCAGACGCCGGGGAGTCGTAGATGACGTCGGGCGAGGCCACCTGCTCGACACGCCCGTCGCGAAGGATCACGACGCGATCGCCAAGACCCATCGCCTCCGTTTGGTCGTGTGTCACGTAGATCATGGCTGCATCGACTTCTTGCTGGAGCACTTTGATCTCTCGGCGCGCATGCATGCGCAGCTCAGCATCGAGGTTCGAGAGTGGCTCGTCGAGAAGAAACACGCGAGGCCTGCGTACGAGGGCCCGGCCCAATGCCACCCGCTGTCTCTCCCCCCCCGACAGATGAGAGGGACGCCGATCGAGAACCTCGGCGATGTCCAATGCAGCCGTGACATCGGCCAGGCGCTCCTCGATCTCCTTCCGGTTGGTGCGTCTCGCCTTCAGTCCGAAGGAAAGGTTCTCGCGCACCGTCAGGTGCGGATACAGCGCGAAATCCTGGAAGACCATCGCGACATCTCTCTCGCCCGGCGACAGCAGGGTCACGTCACGGCCGTCGATCTCGATGTTGCCCTCATCGAGTGATTCCAGGCCGGCGATGCAGCGCAGGAGTGTGCTCTTGCCGGAACCCGATGGTCCGACGACGGCGACCAGCTCGCCGGCATCGACATCGAGATCGATGCCGTCCAAGGCCCTTACCCCGGGGTCCTTGTCCCAGCGCCGCTTACGGCCATAGGTCTTGCTGAGGTCGCGCACAGCGATACTCACTTCTGAGCCGCTGTTCCCTCTTCGAAGAGCCGCTCCGTCTGTTCCGTCAACTCGGCTACGGCATCGTCGACCGTATAACCCTCCTCGAAGAACATGCGCGTGATGACCTCGTCCGCGATCCCTTCGATCTCGGCCCAGGTCGCGATCACCGGTGTTCGGCGGATCGTGGGGATCGCGTCGAGCCAGATCTGCGCGTGCCTCGGTGGCTGGCTCGGATCGAGATACGCGGTTGAAGTGGACACGCTTCTGAGTGAGGGAACCGTCCGGCCGGTGAAAGCGATAAGCGTCTGGCCTTCCTCTCCCATCGCGAAAGCAACTAGATCTAGCGCCGTCTCAAGGTTCGAGGAGCCCTTGGAGATGCACAGAGCATCGGAATGCAAGATCGTCGCCGGGGTCTGTGCCACCGGCAGCCTCAGTACGTCCCAGTCGAGGTCCCTGACCTCGCGGAACTGGGCCGTGTCTCGCCGCGAGCCGAAGAACATCCCGAGACGGCCGGCGGCGAATCGAGACTCGAGGTCTTCGGCCGCCTGCTCTTCCTCGCCCGGGATAACTCTGTCTTGGCGCACCAGATCGGCCGCGAATTGCAGTGCTTCACGTGCCTCGGGCGTATCGAGGGTGAAGCGCGTTGGAGCGACCGGATCGTCGACGATCTCACCCCCGTTGCCCCAGACGAAGGGCGCCATCCGGATGAACTTCGCATCGATGCCGAGGCCGTAGACATCGCCCTTGGTAAGAGTCAGCGCAGCCTTCCGCAGATCAGCCCATGACCAATCGTCCGCGGGGCGCTTGAGCCCTGCTTCCCTGAAGAGCCTCGTGTTGTAGTACACCGCGAGGGAAGACACGTTCTGGGGGGTGCATTGAAGTACACCGTCATAGGTGAACGCCTCGATCGGCTGTTCATAGAAGGCGGCGGTATCGATGCCTGCTTCTCCGAGGTGCTCCCCGATCGGTTCGAGTGCACCCCTCGCGGCGAATTGCGAGTACTCGCGGAAGTTGATGAGGAACACATCAGGAGGATCCCCACCGGCGAAGCCCGTGGAGAGGCGAGCCAAGGCGTCATCTGCATCCGCGATCTCGATCAACTCGACCGTCGTTCCCGGATTCTCTTGCATGAAGGCGTCCACCAGGCCCTCGTAGACCGCGGTCTCCTCCGGTTCACCAGAAACAAGCAAGCTGATCGGTGTTCCGAGCGACCCACCATCCTTGCCGCCTCCATCACTGCCGCAAGCACCCAGCAGGATCGCCATGGCGATGGTTGCAGCAGCCCACTTCCTCATCCGCCCACCTCCACAGTCGTATCGAAGAAGCGCCTCTGTACCACGGCGAAAGCCAATAAGGCAGGCACGGTTGCCACCGCCGCGCCGGCGAGGAATATCGGATGGAGCGTGGGATCGAGCGTCTGCAAGATGCGGAGCCCGAGCGGAAGTGTGTAGGTCGATTCGTCGGACAGGTACAACAAGGGATCGACGAAGTTCGACCAGTGGAAGATGAAGGCGAGGATGACGACGGCCGCCGTCGCCGGCTTACCCAGAGGCCATGCGACCTTTCGCCAGATCTTCCACGTGCTTAATCCCTCCACCTGCGCGGCGTCATAGAGCGAGCGTGGTAGGCGGCTATATGTCAGCGCGTAGATGGCCACGAAGAAAGGGGTGGTCGCCATGAGCGCAGGCATCATCAGAGGGACCAGGGTCCCGGTGAGGCCCAGCCATTTGAAGATCACGAAACGAGGGACCCAGAGTGCGCTCATCGGGACGCAGAACGCGATAGCCGAGGTGGCGATGAGCAAGCGGCGGGCCCGGGGTGTCCCCGTCGCGATCGCGAAGCCGGACAGTGAGGCGATCAGAACGGTGATCGGTACCGTCACCACCACCACGATGAGCGAGTTCCGGAGGTAGTCCCAGATCGGGACCAAGCCGGGAAGCAACCTGTAATTGCTCGCGTACAACCGATCGGGAACCCACTCGAATCCGGGGGTTGGAGGCAAGCCGGGGCGGCGGAGGGAGCCGACGATCAGGAACGCGATCGGGATGAGGAAGATCGCCGTGACCAAGACGATGGCCAGGCCACGGAGGAGCCTCCGGCCCGGGCGCATCTACTTGATAGCGAGACGTGCCGAAGCGGCTTTGAACTGCTTGCCCGCGTGATAGCTCGAGCGCACGAGAGGACCCGACTCGACCCACGCGAAACCGAGCTCGTTCTCGCCGAAAGCCTTGAAACGAGCGAACTCGTCGGGGTGCACCCATCGGTCGACCGGCAGGTGCCACGACACGCTCGGCTGCAGATACTGGCCGATGGTCAGCACATCGCAACCGACCTCGTGC
>JBKJYP010000086.1:0-2753 GCA_046715695.1 Actinomycetota bacterium
CCCGGCCCTCGATCGACTTCGACGCACTCGAGCGCTACCTGAAGTACGTCGGCGGAGAGGAATGGCTCGAGCTCCGACGCGGACTCGATGAAGATCCGAACCCGGGACAGCTACTCGTCGAGGCAGCCGGCCGCCTTTGTTACAAGAGTTGGAAAGAGGGCTTGAACCCGAACGTGACCCGCATCCGCAAAGACCAAGAGGAGTACTTCCTCAACATCATGCGATCGGGTCACGGGAGCGTTCTCGAGCACGCCAACTACTCGTTCATCCTGTACGACATCTCGAGAGTTTTTTCACATGAGCTGGTACGCCATCGCGCCGGCTCGGCGTTCAGTCAGGAGAGCCTGCGGTTCGTTCGGCTTCAGGACATGGGCTTCCGGATCCCCGAGTCGCTGGAGCCACTCCGCCCCAAGATCCTCTCGATCCTCGAGACACTCGAGGAGTTCCAGATAGCTGCAGCGGAGGAGTTCGATCTCGATGCGGAAGGCATCCCCTTCCATCACAAGAAAGAGATCACGTCCGCGATGCGGCGCCTTGCTCCCGATGGGCTGAGCACCGTGATCATCTGGACCGCCAACGTGCGCACCCTGCGACACACGATCCAGATGCGTACGGATCCGTCGGCGGAAGAAGAGCTGAGGCTCGTCTTCAACAAGATCGGCGAGATCATGGTGCGCGAGGCCCCGTATCTGTTCGCCGACTTCACGGTCACCGAAGACGGGGCCTGGGTCACCGAGCACAGGAAGGTCTGACTATCGACCCCCTGTCCTGGGAGATCATCCCCCGCATCCATCTCGGATCCCTTGCGATCTCGCCTCACGGCATAGGGATCGCCGTTGGCTATCTCGCCGGCGCGCAACTCATGGTGCGACGGGCTCGCCGGTTCGGGGGCCCGGATGAAGCCGACATCTGGAACACGTTGTTCTACGCGCTCGTCGGAGCGATCGTGGGAGCCCGAGCCGGTTATGTCTTCGGGCACTTCTCCGAGGTAACCGACGGGGGCAACGATCTCCTCGGGATCCTACGCATCTATGAAGGCGGCATCTCGTTGATCGGTGGGATCACCGGTGCCGTCCTCTTCGCATTGCCCTACATGTTCCGCCGTCGCATGGGCTTCTGGCGCACGATGGACCTCGCGGCCCCCGGTCTCGCTCTCGGGATCGTTATCGGTCGCATCGGCGATCTGATGATCGGTGTCCATCTCGGCAAGCCGACGTCATTCGCGCTCGGGTGGTTGTGCAGGGGAGAGTCCGGCGGCGTCCCGCCCCAGCCCGCAGCGATCTACCAAGCGGCCCTCGACGCCGGACATCCACCGTCGCTCGGGTGTTACGACCTCGTGCTCCACCAGACGGCCCTGTACGACTTCTTCTCCACGCTGGCACTGCTCGGTGTCCTCTTGTGGTTCGGGCGCAAGGCACGGCGACAGGGGGCGATGATCCTGACCTTCGCCGCTTGGTACGGCACGATGCGCGTGATCACCGACTTCTTACGGGTCGACCGCCGTTACTTCGGGCTGACGGGAAGCCAGCTGATGAGCCTCGCCACGGTGCTCGCCGCCCTTGCCCTCCTGGCCCGCTACAAGGGCGCCCCGGGCACACCCGCCCTAGGGTCAGATGCATACAGTGACGGAAAACCTCCTCCCAAGCCCTCAGAGGCCTTAGGCGACAGCGCACCGTAGTCGAAAATCCGCCCTGTAGGCGGGGCTAGTGGCACCATAGGGGGCGGAACTGGTGAACGCGCAGGGCGCCCGCCCGGGCGCACCCCCCAGACGAGAGGAGAGTGGTCACTCGTGGCGCAGACCTACAACGGCTACTGCGTGAAGTGCCGTGAGAAGCGTGACTTCGAGGGCGAGGTCAAAGAGCTGGCTAACGGCTCGAAGGCAGCCCAGGGGCAGTGCCCCGTATGCGGGACCAAGATGACCCGCATGCTTCCGAAGAACGCCACCTAGCCGAACCCCATCTTCGAGAGGGCCGTCCCTTCAAGGGGCGGCCCTTTTACGTGGGAGGCTCGCGCGCGTGAATCCTATCCAGAGCTTCTTCGTCGGGGGCCTCGTAGGCGCCATCGTTGTGGCCAGCGCTATCTTCGTGATCCAGGCGCAGGATGCGCTGATCGAACCCGTCTTAGAGGCGCCCGGCACTGTCACCTCTGCCCCCGGCACCGTGGCGCCGATCTCGACACCCGCTCCCGACCCCGCAACGCCCACGCCGCCTCCAACCCTGGTGTCGGACCGCGATCCTTTGCGGATCGACGGTATCGGCGGGCTCACGATCGGGATGACGGTCGAGCAAGCTGAGAACGCCGGGGGGTACCCGATCAGCGTGTCCTCCGACTTCTCCGAGGAGTGCCGGATAGCTCAGATGATCGGTGGGCCTCTCGACCTGAGTCTGATGTTGAGCAACGGCCTCGTCGTCCGGATCGATGTTTACAACCGGTCGCGGATCAGGACCGTGGCAGGTTTGGTGATCGGAGACCCGGTCTCTCGAGTGAGAGATCTCTACGGGGCGGCCATCACAGAGGAGCCACACCCCTACCTGGGCCAGCGAGGGAGCTATCTCATCTATCGCCCCGAGGGTGTCGCCGGCCAGCTCATGATCTTCGAGACCGATTCCGGGAGGGTCACCTCCTTCCGTTCCGGCTACGAGGCACAGGTCCGTTACATCGAAGGCTGCGCCTAAACCGGAAGAGCGGAATAGTCGATCGTCTCGACGGTCGGCCAGAAGAAATAGTCTGCGGCCCGATGAACGAGCCGATAC
>JBKJYP010000087.1:0-4797 GCA_046715695.1 Actinomycetota bacterium
ACGATCGAGGTCGAGAGCGAGCCGGAGCTCGGATCGAATCTCTCGATCACGATCCCGGGCATCAGAAGGCCACGCTAGCACGCCCGTCACCCCTATCCTCTCCCGCCCTACCCCGCTCTGCTCTCCCGCCCTACCCCCCTCGGACTAGCCCTTTCAGGCGCACAAGTAGTCCTTTCGGGCTATCGACCGGCCTCCTGGACTAGCTGAAACTACGTAAGACAACTCGGCGGTAACCGACAGATACGGGGCAGAACAGAGATGCGGATGCGACTTCACCTCCTCCTAGCAGTGAGCCTCTTCGCCGGCACGGCCTGCTGGCCCTTCGATGAGCAGCAGCCCCTGAGCGAGATGGAGCTTCGTCGCGAGAGCGGTGATGTCCGGGTCCTCCGGGAGGGCGAACGTATCGAGGTCGAGGAAGTGCTCGCCCTAGAGGTCGGCGACGTGATCGAAACCTTGGGCGACTCCACTGCTCGTTTGCGTCTCGAGGGCGACCGCCTTGGCGAGATGCTCGAGAACAGTCGCACCGAGGTCCTGGGCGATGCGTCACTGGAGAATCTGGCCGGGCGGCTGCTGGCCCGAGCGGATCAGCCCATGACCATCGTCTTCGACGACGTCGAGGTCTCCGGCGAGGGTTCTCTTTTCCGGGTCGACCGAGGCGTGGCTACGACCAGGACCGCCGTGTATCGGGGCGCCGTCACGATGAGCAACCCCGGCGAGCCCCGGCTCGAGGTCCGCAAGCTCTTCGAGGCGACCGTCACTGCCAACGACCTTCCGAGCGCGACGCGTCCCTATCGATTGATGCTCGAGGACGCATGGGACCTCGTGTATCTACAGGGGATCGTGAACCTGGAAGAGGAGCTCGACCGCCTCGCAGCAGGGCTGGCCGCCCAACTGGGCGATCGCAAGCCGAAGCTCGGCTACTTCCGGGCACTCGGCGGGTCCAAGGACGTAGATGTCATGAAGCCCTATCTGGCCCAGCCCACCGAAGACCTCCTCATCGGCTTCACCTTGGCCGACAACGCGGACATACCTTTCAGCCAGGCCTTCCGCCGTGCCTTCCTGTTGTTCCGGCAGGGTGGCACCTGGGGCATCGCGGCCGGGATCATGGAAGTCAAGCCCAAGCTCATGCTCGCCGACCTCGAGGACATCATCATCGCCACCGGCATCGCCGACCCTGAAGGTGGAGGGGTTGCGATCTTCGCCGCCGGGGATGTCCCCGCACCCGGTGGTGATCGTCCCGGTGACGGGGATCCTAACGATCCCTCGGAACCACCCGACCCCGATCCCAGCCAGCCGGCCGAACCCTCTCCGGATCCGACCTGTGCCCCGGACGACGTCGCCTGCCAGGTCGGTGGGCTTCCCACGCCGCTCCCGACACCCACCCAGCCCGCCGCGGAACAGAACGATGCACCCAAGCCCAAGCCTTCGCCGACCCCCTCTGAGAAGGACGGGCTGCTGGATGTCATCGGCGACATCCTCGACTTCAGCAGATGAGTGGCCCACGGATCCTCGTTGCCGAGGACGACCCAGGGGTCAGGCTCTCGCTCGAGCTGCTCTTGGAGGTCGAGGGCTACGAGGTCTTGAGCGCCGAAGACGGTGAAGCGGCGGTCGCCCTCGCCCTCGAGGCGCTGCCGGACGCGATCCTGCTCGATCACATGATGCCCAAACTCACTGGACGGAGGGTCCTCGAGCTGTTGCGCGCCGATCCGACCACGCAGGCGATCCCCGTACTGGTTCTGACCGGCATGGGACGAGAGAGCTCCGAGGAATGGCCGGACGCGATCTTCGTGGGCAAGCCCTTCTCTCCGGTTGACCTACTCAAAGTCTTAGGCCAGGCGCTGTCCGCGTCCTTGGGAAGGACCCCTAGCGGGAGTTAAGCCCGCACCTCCGTTACTCTCCGAGGCGTGTCTCAACGACCTAAGCGACCTTCGGGGCTCCGCCTGCTGATCCTCGCGGCCGTGGTCGTGCTTCTGGCGGCTCTCTTCTCATCTCGCTTCTATACCGACGTCCTTTGGTTCAAGGAGGTCGGTCTCGTGTCTGTCCTATGGACGAGCCTCTCGGCTCAGTTCGGGGTCGGAGCCGCGGTGGGCGTGCTCACGGCACTGTTCATCTGGGTCAACCTGCTGATCGCCCAGCGACTTGCGCCTCGGTATCAGTTCGAGGTCGTCCGGGGGCCGTTCGAGCAGCTGGATCGCTACCGCCAGTTGCTGACCCCCTGGGTGCGCTGGATCCGGATCGGTATCGCGGTATTCATCGGCCTGTCGGCCGGCGGTGCTGCCGGCGGTGCGTGGCAGAAGGTCCTCCTATGGATGAACCGGAGTGAGTTCGGGGTCACCGATCCTCAGTTCGGCCGCGACGTTTCCTACTTCGTGTTCCAGTTACCTTTCATCCAGACGGTGCTCGGCTGGCTCTGGTTCGCAGTTGTGGCAGCCGTCTTCTTCAGCGTCGCCTCCCACGTGTTCCACGGTTCGATCCGCCCGCAGGCAGGCACTCGTTGGCTCTCTCCCGGAGCCCTGGCCCACATCTCCGTCCTCTTCGGCTTCCTCGCTCTTATCAAAGCGGGTGAGTACTGGTTCGGTCGCTACATGCTGAGCTTCTCACCGAGGGGGGTCGTGACGGGCGCCAGCTACACCGATGTCCACGCGCAGTTGCCTGCGCTCACGGTCCTCACTGTGATCTCGGTTCTCTCGGCATTGCTGTTCCTGGTCAACATCCGCCTCAAGCGATGGGCACTACCGATCGCCGCCGTCATGGTTTGGGTCTTCACCGCGGTCGTGGCAGGTGGCATATGGCCGTGGTGGGTGCAGCGCTTCTCCGTCAACCCCCAAGAGCTGCAGCGTGAACGTCCTTTCATAGCTCGCAACATCGAGGCAACCCGAGCGGGCTTCGGCCTGGAGGGCGTCGAAGCGCGCCAGTTCCCGGCCAGCTCTTCATTGACGGGCGAACAATTGACGGCTAACGAGAACCTGTTGAACAACGTCCGTTTGTGGGACCCAGACATCCTGAAGCGGGCGAACGAACAGCTTCAGGCGATCCGCTCCTACTACCACTTCTCCGATGTCGACATCGACCGCTACGAGGTGGACGGGGTACCTCGTCAGGTTCTCCTCGCAGCGCGCGAGCTCGCGCTCGAGTCGTTGGACGAGGGCTCGAAGACCTGGTCGAACGAGCACCTCCAGTACACCCATGGTTACGGCATCGTTGCCGGTCTCGCCAACGAGGCCACGAGCTCCGGCCAACCGAACTACCTCGTTCGCAACGTTCCCGGAACCGTGTCCGCGGGGGCCGAGTCGCTGAACGTCGAGCAGCCGGCGCTCTACTACGGCGAGAACTTCGATGCGAACGAGTATTCGATCGTCAACACGAAACAGGAAGAGCTCGATTACCCCACCGAGACCGGCGTGCAGCGAAGCAGCTACGAGGGCGCCGGCGGCATCGAGCTCAACGGGATCTTGAGGAAGGTCGCGTTCGCGATCCGTGAAGGGGAGCCGAACCTCATCCTGTCAGGCTTGATCGAGAGTGACTCGCGCATCCTGATCTATCGAAATGTGCGCGACCGCGTCCTGAGGGCCGCGCCTTTCCTCAGTCTCGATCACGACCCCTATGTCACCGTCGTCGATGGGGATCTCAAATGGGTGCTCGATGGCTACACGACGACGCCCTGGTACCCCTATTCGGAGCGGCTCGATCTCACGCAGTTCGTGCAGGGCCAGGAAGCGGGCCAGCTGTCGGGCAGCGTGAACTACATACGTAACTCCGTGAAGGTCGTCATGGATGCTTACGACGGGACGATGACCTTCTACATCATCGATCCCGACGATCCACTCATCCAGGCGTGGAGTGGCGTCTTCCCCGATCTGTTCACCACCGAAGACCCTCCCGCAGAGCTCGAAGCGCATTTCCGGTACCCGGAGGACATGTTCGATGTTCAGTCTCAGGTCTATCTCAACTACCACATGACCGACCCCGACGACTTCTACGCGAAAGAGGATGGCTGGCAGCTACCGACCGATCCGACCGACCCGACCGGATCGTCCGCGGTCCCGGGCACATATCTACTCACGGAGTTGCCGGGCGAGAGCACCGAGGAATTCGTCCTCATGCGTCCGGCCAATCCGCGCGGCAAGGACAACATGGTCGGCGTGATGGTCGGTCGATCCGATCCCGGTCACTACGGCGAGTTCCTGAGCCTCCTGTTCCCGCGCCAGCGACAGGTCTCCGGTCCCGTTCAGGTCGATAACCTCATCAACCAGGACGTCGAGGTATCCCAGACGATCACTCTCTTGAGCCAGGAAGGCTCGACGGTCGAGTTCGGGTCGTTGGTGCTGTTGCCGATCGACGAAGCGATCCTCTACGTCCAGCCGATCTTCGTCACCGCGGGTGACGGGGGGATCCCCGAGTTGAAGCGCGTCGCTCTCGTGTTCGGGGAGGAGGTCGCGTTCGCCGAGACCTTCGATGAAGCCCTTGCCGAGCTCTTCGACCTGCCGGCACCCGGCGAGGAGGAGCCTCCGCCGGACGAAGAAGAGGAAGAGCCGACCCCTCCCGACGAGACGTCCACCGATATCGACAAGCTCATCGCCGAAGCTGCTCGCCTCTACCGCTTGGCGCAAGAAGCGCTCCAAGACGGTGACTTCGAGGAGTACGGACGGCTGATCGACCGCCTCGGGGGCATCCTCGATCGGCTCGAGCGAGCGAGCCAAGCCCAGGAGGGTGGCGGGCGCTAGCGGCTTCTGCCTCCCGCGGTATCGGCTAACCTCCGGGGGCAGGGTGGAGCAGTCTGGTAGCTCGCCGGGCTCA
>JBKJYP010000088.1:0-8509 GCA_046715695.1 Actinomycetota bacterium
GTCGGCTCGCGCTCCGTCGAGGGATACGGGTATCTCACGTCCCATCTTCATCCCCGACATCCTCGACGCCATCCTCGACCGCATCTTTGCCCGACCTCACCGAGGACCACAGAAGGCAGATGACCCCGCACACGATCGCGGCATCCGCAACATTGAACAGGGGCCACCAATGCAGATCGATGAAGTCGACCACCCTGCCGTCGAGGTCGCGCAGGACACGGTCGACGATGTTCCCTACCCCGCCTCCCAGCACCAAGCCCAGCGCGGTCGCAGCACCTTTCGTCTCGGCCTGTCGGGCAGTGAAGAGAACGACGACCCCGATCACCGCGGCCGCGGCAGCGAAGAGCCATGGGAGACCGGCGCCCACTCCGAAGGCGCCGCCGGAGTTGTAAGTGAGACGGAGCGTGACGTAGTCCCAAAGGATGTCGACCCCATCGCCTCGGAGTCGATCGAGAGCGAGCTGCTTGGTTATCTGGTCCACCGCGACGACGACCGCGGCGGTGACGAGAAGATACGAGTAGACGATCCTCGAAGGAAGAGCTACCGCGTTCTTTCCTCGCGTCGCTTGCAGTCGAGGCAGAGCCCCGCATGGGGAAGGGCCTTGAGCCGGGCTGCATCGATCGGCTCACCGCAACGTTCGCAGATCCCATACGCCCCTTCATCGATCCGATCGATCGCCCGCGTGATCTGCTCGATGAGGTCACGGATGTTGTGCTGGATAGAGAGGTCGCGCTCGCGATCGAAGGTGGCGGTGCCTGCATCGGCGAAGTCCTCGTCGAGTCCCACCTCTCCGGTGATCTCGGACTGCGTCCCGACGAAGGAGTCCTCCTCCATCTCGGCCTGCTGTTTCTCGAGATCGGACTTCTCGTTCTCGAGTCGAGCTCGGATGTCCTTCAGGGCCTTGGCATCGAATTTGGCCGGACGCCCGCGCCGCAGAGGAACCGGTTTGGGGGGGGAGGCCTTCACGGGGACGCCCTTGGGAGGAGGAGCCTTGGAAGGAGAGGCCTTGGAAGCCACCGGCTTGCCGGCGGGCTTGGCCTTGGCGGCAGGCTTCTTCTCCGGAGTCTTGGGAGAAGGGGCCTTGGGAGGGATGGCTTTAGGGGGGACAGCCTTCTTGGCCGGGGTGGCCTTCTTGGCCGGGGTCTTTTTCGCGGGCGTCTTCTTCACGGGCGTTTTCTTAACCGCGGCCTTCTTCACCGTGGTCTTTTTGGCGGGCGTTCTGGCGACGGCCGCCTTCTTGGGGCTCGCAGGCTTGGCCGCGCCTTTCTTGGGAGCGGCTTTGGCGGTGGTGGCCTTGGTCGTCTTAGTTGTCTTGGCGGGCTGCGAACCCTTGCTGGTTGCCGTGGTCTTGCCTCCTGGGATCCGGGTGCTGGCCGTCTCGGTCGTGCTCCTAGCGGCTGGGGCAGGGGTGGGCTCGGGTGTCTTGCGGCCGACCTTCTGCGCCAGGGATCTGGCTGCGGACCGGATCTTCCCGGTCCTGTCTCCCGGTTTCCTAACCGGACTCATGATCTTCCTCTTCCCAACGGCCGCTTATGGGCGGGGGACGATAGCACACGGCCTATCCGGGCACTCGGCGCTATCTTTCCCCGATGCCTCATTACCGGCCGGTCAACCCGCGCGTCTCCTTCCCCGAGCTGGAGACTGCCCTCATCGCGTCATGGAAAGAGAGGCGAGTGTTCGAACGCTCCCTCGAGCAGCGCGAGGGAGCCGAGGAATGGGTCTTCTACGAGGGGCCGCCGACGGCCAACGCGAAACCTGGGATCCACCATGCCGAGTCGCGTGTCTTCAAAGACATCTTCTGTCGCTTCCAGACGATGAGGGGCCATTACGTCCATCGCAAAGCGGGATGGGATTGTCACGGCCTTCCCGTCGAGATCGAGATCGAGAAGCAACTCGGCATCACCCAGAAACGAGACATCGAAGAGAAGGTCGGGATCGAGGAGTTCACGCGGCTATGTCGCGAATCCGTCCGCCGATACGTCGACGACTGGGAGCGATTCACCGATCGGATCGCTTTCTGGATCGATCTCGACCAGGCCTACTGGACGATGACCCCGGGGTATGTCGAAAGCGTGTGGTGGGTCCTCAAGCAGATCTGGGACAAGGGCCTCCTCGAAGAGGACTTCAAGGTGGTTCCCTACTGCCCCCGATGCGAGACCTCTCTCTCGTCTCACGAACAGCATCAGCCCGGGGCCTACCAGGAGGTCGAAGACCCCTCGGTGTACGTCCGTTTCCCACTCTTGGATGAGGGATGGGAAGGGACGGCGCTGCTCGTCTGGACCACGACCCCGTGGACGCTCCTGGCGAACATCGCCGCGGCTGCCGGGCCGGACGTGACGTATTGCGTCGTCGCCGACCCGGCCGGCGAAGGCAAGAAGCTGGTGCTTGCCCGGGAAAGGGTGGAGACGCTTCTCGGGGAACAGACGCCGATCGAACGCGAGCTCCCCGGGTCCCAGCTCCTCGGCCTGCGCTATCAGCCGCCGTTCCCCTTCGTCACCGAGACGGGACCGGCCGGCCACACCGTCAGGGCCGGCGACTTCGTCACGACCGAAGATGGTTCGGGCCTCGTCCATCTCGCTCCCTACGGTGAAGAAGACATGTCCGTCGTGCGGCGCGACTCGATCGAGTGGAAACAGATGGTCGACGCATCGGGCCGTGTGGTCTCCGACGGCGGGGCCTTCGCCGGTCTGTGGATCAAAGACGCGGATACCAAGATCGTCGACGATCTTGGCGAGAGAGGCCTGTTGTTCAGAGCCGAGCGCTACCTCCACGCGTATCCGCATTGCTGGCGATGCCGGACGCCCCTGCTCTACTACCCGCGCAAAGACTGGTACATCAGGACCTCGCAGCTACATGCCGAGCTGCAGGCCTCTAACGAAGAGACGAACTGGCAGCCGCCAACCATCAAGAGCGGCCGTTTCGGTGACTGGCTCGCGAACAACGTGGACTGGTCTCTCTCGCGCGATCGTTACTGGGGGACTCCCCTGCCGGTGTGGAGATGTGGGGAGGGCCACGCAACATGCGTCGGATCGTTCGCCGAGCTAGGCGATCTGTCGGGCAAGGACATGACGGACTTCGACCCCCATCGTCCGTTCGTGGACGACATCACGATCGCATGTCCCCAGTGCGGCGAACAGGCACGCCGCGTTACAGCGGTGATCGACGCCTGGTTCGACTCCGGCGCTATGCCCTTCGGGCAATGGCACTACCCGTTCGAGAACAAAGAGATATTCGAGAAGCGGTTCCCCGCGGACTTCATCTCCGAGGCGATCGATCAGACGCGCGGCTGGTTCTACTCGCTGCTGGCGATCGCCACACTTATCCGGGGCCACAACTCTTTCCGCAATGTCGTCTGCCTCGGCCACATAGTCGACGGTGAGGGGCGCAAGATGTCCAAGTCGATCGGCAATGTCCTGGATCCCTGGACGGTACTCGACGCGCAGGGCGCGGACGCGCTGCGCTGGTACCTCCTCGCCGGCGGAACTCCCTGGTCTCCCCGCCGTCTGTCTTCCGAGATCGTCGAAGAGGTCCTCCGCAAGCATCTCCTCACGCTCTGGAACACCTACTCCTTCTGGGTGACGTACGCATCCCTCGAGGACCTGGACCCATCGAAACTCAGCATCCCCGTGGGCACCCGACCAGAGATGGACCGCTGGATCATGGCCGAGCTCGACGACACCGTGCGCACGGTCACCGCCGCACTCGACGACTTCGACGCTACGGGCGGGGGCCGGCGGATCGAGCGTTTCGTCGACGACCTCTCCAATTGGTACGTACGGCGAGGCCGGCGTCGCTTCTGGAAGTCCACCGGCGATGAGGACACCGACTCGGCCTTCTTGACGTTATGGGAGTGCTTGACGACCGTTGCGCAGCTCAGCGCGCCTTACGTGCCCTTCGTCTCAGACGAGATCTTCTCGAACCTGATGTCGCCGGTGGAGGCCGCGCCGGACTCGGTCCATCTATCGGATTGGCCCGAACCCGACGAACAGCGCGTCGACGATCCCTTGCGAACGCGGATGCAACTGGCCCGAAAGCTCGTAGGTCTCGGACGCTCCGCGCGCACGGAGGCCAAGATCCGGATACGTCAGCCGTTGCGCCGGGCTCTCGTGGTGATCCCGTCGGCAGACGCGGCCGATATCGAGGGCCTCGAAGATGTGATCGCCGAAGAATTGAATGTGAAGCTGATCGAGACTGCGATCGGTATCGGCGAGCTCGTCAGCTACGCGGTCAAGGCGAACTTCAAGGCCCTCGGCCCCCGCTTCGGAGCGCGCATGCCGGTCGTCGCCTCGGCCATAGCCGCCGCAGACGCGCATGCCATCGTGACCGCCCTCGATGCAGAGGGGATCGCGACCGTCGATGTGGAGGGTGAGCCGGTCACGCTCTCCCGTGAGGACCTCGACGTGAGGGTCGAGGGTCGTCCCGGTTTCTCCCTCGCGCAAGACGGTCCCTATGGGGTCGCGCTCGACACCGAGCTCACGCCGGAGCTGATCGTCGAGGGCAACGCCCGGGAGCTCGTGCGCTCGATCCAGGACCTTCGTAAGTCGAGCGGTCTCGCCGTCGAAGACCGGATCGAGCTCTGGCTGCACGGAGACGCCGGACTCATGGACCCACTGAAGACGATGGAGGGCTTCATCGCCGAAGAGGTCCTCGCGTCGACGGTGCACTGGTCCGGAGACGTTGCGAGCGACGCCGCAACGGGAGAAGTCAACCTAGACGGCGGGAAGATCGAGATAGCGCTGCGACGCAGCTAGTCAGGGTTTGCAGATGCCGCAGGCTACGTAACCGCGGCGACGTGCCGAGGCCTTGCTCATCCGCTCGGCCCCCTTGGCCTTGGCGAAACGACATTCCGGGGTGTGGAAGCGCTTGCGGTCCGGGATGGCGATCACATCACCGGCGGAGACGGCGGCGGCTGCTGCCGGCTCGGCCTTGGCCCGGGTCTTGGCTTCCTTCCTTCCGGGAACGACCTCGAGCGGCGCCGGCTCAGGCTTGGCTTCGGGCACGGGTGGTGCCGTCGCTCGGCGCGATGGGGGCGATGGGGGCGATGGCGTAGATGGCTTCTGGGCCTTGCGCCGACGCTTCGGCGCCGAGATCACATCCTCGGTCACCGGCTTCTTCACCGACGGCATAGGTGGCGGTGGGGCAACGGCGAGATCAGGGCCCTCGGCTTTCCGAACCGCGGGTTTGCGCTTCGACACGACCCACGCCGCGACCAGGAGAACGCCGGCCACGAGGCTCGCGACCATCGATCCCAGGATGTAGCTCTCCTTAGCGCTCCCCCAACCAAGGGCAAGTGCCGCCGCAGCCCCCACGAGCAGGACGAGAGAACCACTGATGAGGGCGGTCACCATCTACTCGCGTCCTCCGAGGATCCCTCGGATGCCTCGCCTTGTCTGTCCCTCCGGCTCTTCCACAACTTCGTCTGAGGGAGCCTTGGGCTCGGTCTCCGCTGGGGTCGAAGGCGCTTGATGCCGGGGTCCCGCATCGATCAATCCGGTCCCCGCGGGATGGCTCGCCGCAGCGATAGGCCGGGGAGCGGGAGCTTGTGTCGCCTGTGGGTTGGCTCCCCCACTCACCTGCGCCGGCGGGCGCGCCGACGGTTGAGGAGCGGCGGAGGGTGCGGGGGCGGTAGCGGGGGCTGGGGTACTCGAAGGTGCAGCCACTCCCGGGGGCCGCGTGTTCGCCTGGGACATCGCGGTCAGCGCTTTCTGTTGCTGATCGAGGAACGACTTGAGTCGCAGGCGCAGCTCGGCCTCGAACGCCTGGAGCTTCGAGAGACTCTCCTCCAGCTCTTTGCGCTTGTCGGCGTGCTGTTTCTCGATCGCGGCCAACCGAGTCTGCTGCTCGCGCTCGCCCGACGCGAACCTGGTCTGCTGCTCCTTCTCTGCCGTCGTTATGCGCTGTCGTGCTTCTTCTCCCGCGAGCTTGGAGCGTCTCTCGGCTTCTGCGATCAGCTCGTCGGCTTTCGACTTGGCCGTTGCGATCGCTTCCTCGGCCGCCTTCTGAGCCGTGATCAACGTCTGCTTCAGCATGTCCTCGGTGTGGCGGCTGCTGACGACCTTCTCGTCGAGCTCCTTCACGCGTTGTCGCATCGATTGGTTCTCGCGCGCCAGCTGCTCGATCGTCTCGGCCACGCGGTCTAGGAAATCGTCGACCTCTTCCTGGTTGTAGCCGCGCCAAGCATCGTGGAACTGCTGGTCTTGTACGTCGCTCGGTGTCAGTTGCATGGCGTCAGTATCCCATCGGAGCTCAACAGACCTGTGATTGAGCGATCCGTATCGCGATGAAAACGATGATGGGCGAGAAGTCGAGCCCCCCCACCGGAGGGATCAATCTCCGAAGCGGTCCAAGCACAGGCTCGGTCAGATCGTGGATCACCTTGACCGCGGCCCCCAGATAGGCAGGAGGGGACCAGAACTGGGTCGTGAAGGAAAGGATTATGCGGATGAACAGCATCACCCAGTAAACGGAGAGCGCGATGCACAGGATCTGGGCGATCAATCGAGACGGCCCCGATCAAGCCTGGTTGAAGAAGCCGCGTTCCTCGAGCAGCCGGCGTCGCTCCTCGGCCGAGACCTGTACCCCCGCGGGGGTCAGAAGGAACACCTTCTCGGCCACGGGCTGCATCGAACCTCCGAGGCCATAGGCGAGCCCGCTCGCGAAGTCCACCAGCCGGCGGGCCAGCTCAGGGTCGACGGCCTGGAGGTTCATGATCACCGAGAAACCTTCGCGGTACTTGTCGCCGACCTCCTGGACATCGTTGAAGGACCGGGGAAGGACGAGGTGGAACCGGGCTGCGGCCCCGGGCGTTGGCATCGCTCGGACGACCGCTCCTCGTCCTGGAGGTGCGCCCCCACCCGTCGGAACCTCCTCTGGGGGCCGGGCGCCGCGTCGGCGCGGAGCCGCCTCGGGCTCGCCGTCTTCGGCATAGCCATAGTCGTCGGGCTCGTCGTCTTCGACGAGTCCCAGGTAGACGAGGGTTTTCTTCCAGGCGCCCGGCATGGCTAGAGGATATCCAAAGGTTCCCCTCGCTCCACGGATGCTCGCGCTATCCCCCCTTCGGACCCTCGCCTGCCACCGCTCTGGACCCGAAGATGGCCCGCCCAACCCGAACGATCGTTGCTCCCTCCTCGACGGCGATCTCCAGATCTGAAGTCATGCCCATCGAGAGCTGATCGGCATCGGGTAGCTCGCTGCGAAGCACGAGGCTCAGCTCGGCCAGAGCCCGCAGATGGGGTCGGGAGGCCTCGGGATCCTCAGAGGCAGGAGGCATCGTCATGAGGCCTCGCACCCTCGCCCCCTCGAGGGCGGCGATGTCCCGGGCGAGGGCGACCGTCCGAGCGGGCTCCGCTCCCCCCTTGACCCTCTCGCCCGCAACGTTCACCTGGATCAGGACGTCCTGGACGATCCCCAAGGATCGAGCCCGCCGGGCGATGGCTTCGGCGAGCCCGAACCGGTCGACGGAATGGATGAGGGACGCGACACCGACCACGAGCTTCGCCTTGTTGGTTTGGAGCTGACCGATGAAGTGCCACTCGATCCCGTAGGAGGACAGCACCGCAGCCTTCTGGGCCAGTTCCTGGGCTCGGTTCTCCCCCAGCACCCGGATGCCGCTCGCGGCTGCCTTCGCGAGCACATCGGCGGGTATGGTCTTTGATGCCGCCACGAGGGTCACCGAGGACGGCGCCCGTCCGGCCCGGGCGGCGGCGGCATCTATCCGGGAGGCCACCACGTCGTAGCCCGCTCTCAGTCCCTGGGGCCCCTCGGTCATATCCACCTCACGAATGCGCCTTGTCTGCCCGTGGTCCCATCCCGGCGGTGCGAGTAGTAGCGCTCGTCACAACTCGTGCATATCCCCGAGTCCGCGATCGAGGGGACCCCCGCTCGCCTTAGTGCGACGGTTGCCGCCCGGGCCGGATCGACCCTGTCAGAAGCGGCAACCGGTAAACCCCGCTCTCGGAAGGCGGCGGTCACCTCGGGACCCACCTCGTAACAACAGGCGTGGATGGATGGTCCGATCCAGGCCGAGCTCGGATCCTCGAGCTCACCGACCGCAGCCTCGATCACTCCGGCGACGAGCCCTCGCCATCCCGCATGGATGACGACGGCCGCCTCGCTCCCCGCGACGATCACCGGCACGCAGTCCGCGGTGAGCACGCAGGCCGCGCCTGGCCCGTTCCTCCCTAGGCCCCTTGGCAGCACGATCGCGTCGGCTTGAGGAGCATCTCCTCGGCCGGCTCTCACGACCTCGCAGCCGTGGACCTGTCGAACGCGCGATACGTCGGTCCCGGACACCTCACCGGCCCTTGCTGCGATCTCGAAGTTGGCCACGACGGCATCTGGGTCGTCTCCCACATGAGCGCCGAGATTCAAAGAGGCGTAGGGCGGGAGGCTGACGCCGCCGGCGCGCGAGGTGAACCAGACATCCAGGCCGCGGTCGGCGGCTCCGGTATCTACGAGAAGGGGGATCCCGCCGCGGCCGGCCTCGACCAGCCGCGGCGGGGTCATGCCC
>JBKJYP010000089.1:0-3901 GCA_046715695.1 Actinomycetota bacterium
GAGAAGCCGACCGACAGCTCGATATCGTTGCCTTGCTTGGCGGCACGGTAGCCGACCCCGTGGATCTCGAGTCGCTTCTCGTAACCCTCGGTGACACCCGTGACCATGTTCGCAAGCAAGCTGCGGACCAGACCGTGCAGCGCTCGAACCGAACTCGCATCGGATCCTCGGGAGACCGTTATCTCTCCGTCGGCGACCGCTGCCGTGATGCCCTCGGGCAGAGCGCGCTCGAGCTGGCCCTTGGGGCCTTTGATCGATACCGCGGCTCCCGACACCTTCACGTCGACACCGGAAGGGACGGGGATCGGGGCTTGTCCTATTCGTGACATGTGAACCTCACCAAACGTAGGCCAGGATCTCTCCGCCTACGCGGGCCTGGCGTGCTTGCTTGTCGGTCATGACACCTTGTGACGTAGAGATGATCGCTACACCCAGACCGCCGAGGACACGAGGCAGGTCTCCCGAGCCTCGGTACACGCGGCGACCGGGCTTCGAGATCCGGCGCAGCCCTGCGATCGCCCGCTCGCGTTCTTCCGAGTAGCGGAGGTGGATCTTGATCGCCGGGTGTCCTTCGACCTCAACAGGCTCGAAGCCCTCGACATAACCCTCGTCGACCAGGATCTTGGCGATGTTCTCCTTGATCTTGGAAGCCGGGATAACGACGTCGTCGTGCATAGCCGTGGACGCGTTGCGGATCCTCGCCAGCATGTCGGAGATCGGGTCAGTCATGCTCATCGGATCACCAACTCGCTTTCGTGACGCCGGGGATCTCGCCGTTGTGAGCCATCTCGCGGAAGCACAGCCGGCAGAGACCGAAGCGCTTGTAGACAGCGCGCGGCCGGCCGCAGCGCTTGCACCGTGTATATGCGCGGACCTGGAACTTAGGTCGCCGTTGCTGCTTCTCACGCAGCGCCTTCTTTGCCATCTAGCCCTCCACCTTGCCTGTACGGAGCGGGAATCCGAGGGCAAGCAGTAAAGCGCGGCCCTCTTCATCCGACTTCGCCGTCGTGGCGATAGTTATGTCCATTCCTCTGGTCACGTCGATGTCGTCATAGTCGATCTCCGGGAAGATGAGCTGCTCGACCACTCCGAACGAGTAGTTCCCCCGGCCGTCGAAGGACTTGGGGTTGAGACCCCGGAAGTCCCTGACGCGGGGAAGAGCTATCGACATGAGCCGGTCGAGGAAGTCCCACATCCGCTCGCCCCGCAAAGTCACAGCGGCACCGACGGGCATCCCCTCGCGGATCTTGAAGGTCGCGATGGACTTCCGGGCCCTGCGGAGAGCCGGCTTCTGGCCGGTGATCATCGTCAGGTCCTTCACGGCACCGTCCATGGCTTTGGCGTCTTTCGATGCTTCGCCGACACCCATGTTGACCACGATCTTCTCGGGCCGGGGCACCTCCATGATGTTGCTCAGGCCGAGGTCCTTCATGAGCTGCGGCCGGATCTCGTCGTTGTAGCGCTTCTTGAGGCGCTGCGTGTATGTCGTCGTGGCCATCAGAGCTCAGCTCCGCACTTCCTGCAGACTCGTACCTTGGCGCCGGTACCAGGCTCGACCTTGTAGCCGGCCCGGATCGGCCCGTCGGTCGGACACACCAGGGCGACGTTCGAGATGTCCACGGCTGTTTCCTTGTGAACGATCCCGCCTTCTTGGCCGCCTCGACGGTTCATGCGGATCTTCTCGTGTCGAGTTGCACGGTTGTGCGCCTCGACGATGACCTTGCCCTTCTTGGGGAGGACCTCGAGCACGCGGCCCTGCAACCCGGCATCGGAATCCTTGCCGGCGATGACCTGCACGAGATCTCCCTTACGGATCTTTAGTGACACTTAAAGCACCTCCGGAGCGAGCGAGATGATCTTCATGAAGCGCTTCTCCCTCAACTCACGGGCCACCGGCCCGAAGATGCGGGTACCTCGCGGCTGCATCTGGGCATCGACGATGACAACAGCGTTGTCGTCGAAGCGGATGTAGGACCCATCACCGCGACGTCGCTCTTTAGCCGTCCGCACTACCACGGCCTTGACTACTTCCGACTTCTTCACGGCGCCACCTGGGATCGCATCCTTCACGGTGCACACGACGATGTCGCCCACACCTGCGTAGCGGCGGCGCGAACCACCGAGGACCTTGATGACCAGGACCTCCCTGGCACCGGTGTTGTCGGCCACCCTGCAACGGCTCTCTTGCTGGATCACTTGGCCCTCTCGATTATCTCGACGACGCGCCAGCGCTTGGTCTTGGAGAGTGGCCGGGTCTCGTCGATCCGCACGCGGTCTCCGAGCCGAGCGTCGTTGGCTTCATCATGCGCCTTGAGGCGAGCGGTCCGGCGAACGATCTTGCCGTAGGTGGGATGGGCGGTCGCGTCACGAACTTCGACCACAACCGTCTTGTCCATCACGTCGGACACGACGAGGCCAACCCGCGTCTTGCGGGCCCCCCTCTTCACGGTCTCTCTCTCTACGTCACTCACGCCGTACCTTCTTTCGACTCCGAAACTTCAGCCAACTCACGCTCGCGAAGGACCGTCTTGATCCTCGCTACGTCCTTGCGCAGCTGGCGCAGCCTCTTGTAGTTGTCCAACTGCCCCGTCGCGTTCTGGAACCGGAGGTTGAACAGCTCCTCTTGCGTCTCATCCAGCTTCGATTCGATCTCTGTCATGGGAAGGTCCCGCATCTCGGATGCCTTAGCCACAGCTACTGCACCTCCAGAGGTTGCTCACGTGCGACGAACCGGCACTTGATCGGCAGCTTGTGGGCCGCCAGCCGGATCGCTTCACGAGCTAGAGGTTCCGGGATCCCTGCGATCTCGAACATCACTCGGCCGGGCTTCACGACAGCGACCCAGCCCTCGGGGTTCCCCTTACCGGATCCCTGACGGGTCTCTGCAGCCTTCTTCGTGTAGGGCTTGTCCGGGAAGATGTTGATCCAGACCTTGCCTCCACGACGGATGTGGCGGGTCATCGCGATACGAGCGGCCTCGATCTGCCGGTTGGTGATCCAGCCGGGCTCGATGGCCATCAGCCCGTAGTCACCGAAGCTGACATGGGTGCCACCCTTGGCCTGGCCGCGCATCCGGCCACGCATCTGCTTGCGGAACTTGGTCTTCTTAGGCGACAACATCTAGGTAGCCGAGCCTTGAGGCGAGGCGGGAGGAGCATCCGAGTCAGTCACAGCTTCGGGCTTGCTCTCAGCTTCGGGAGCTAATGGTTTAGGAGCATCCGACTCAACCACAGCTTCGGGCTTGCTCGTGGCCTCTGCCGGCTTCTCCACCGGGACGGTCCGCTTGATGACCTTGCTCCTGGTGGCCTTCTCTTTAGCTTCGCTCTTGGCCTTGGCGGCGCGCTCCTCGGCTCCGCGGCCGACCGTCTCGCCTGCGGCGAGAGCGGCTTCACGACGGAGTCGAGCGGCGTCACGGGCAGAGGCATACATGTCCTGGAACGGGCCCTTGTAGATCCACACCTTGACGCCGATGCGACCGAACGTGGTCCGAGCCTCCGAGAAGCCGTAGTCGATGTCTGCACTCAGCGTGTGAAGGGGCATCTGGCCCTCGATGTACCACTCGGTGCGGCTCATCTCGGCTCCGCCCAGACGTCCGGCGCACTGCACCCGGATGCCCTTAGCGCCATGGCGCATGGCGGTACCGACTGCCTTCTTCATCGCTCGCCGGAACGAGACGCGACTCACGAGTTGTTCGGCGACGCCCTGCGCGATCAGCTGACCGTCGAGCTCAGGCTGCTTCACCTCGATGATGTTCAGGCGAACGTCGGTGGGCTTGCCGTAGAGCTTTGACTCCATGTACTCGAGCTGCGAACGAAGCCTCTCGGCCTCGGCGCCGAGGCGGCCGATCACGATGCCCGGACGCGCGGTATGCGCGTCGATCCGAACGCGCTCACGGGTGCGT
>JBKJYP010000090.1:0-2871 GCA_046715695.1 Actinomycetota bacterium
CCCATCATGTCGCCGATCGATGTGAGCCTGAGGTCCCTGACATCGATCCCATCGATCGCGACGCGCCCGCGCTCTACGTCATAGAGACGCGGGATCAGATAGGTGAGCGTCGTCTTGCCGGCCCCCGAAGGACCGACGAGGGCGACGAGCTCGCCCGGCTTGGCCTTGAGGTCGAGACCGCTGATGGTCCAGAGCCGGCCTTCGTCGTCTTCGTCATGTGGTCTCTTGTCGTAGCGGAACCAGACATCTTCGAAGACCACCTCGCCCTGCACATCCTCCGGATCGAGCTCGATCGCGCCGTCACGATCGACGATGTCGTGTTCGAGGTCGAGGTATTCGAAGATGCGATCGAACAGAGCCAGCGAAGACTGGACCTCGATGTTGACGTTGAGCAACTGACCCATCGGGAAGAACAAGCGGCTCTGAAGGGTAGTGAACGCGACGATCGTCCCGATCGGGTTCCCTTCGATCGAACCGGTCAGGAAGAGGTAGCCGGCGAGCATGTAGACGAACGCCGGGGTGATCGAGAAGAAGATCTGGATCAATGCGAAGAAACCACGTCCGACCATCGTTCGCTTGATCTCGAGCTCGGATAGGCGGCTGTTCTCCTTACGGAAACGTGCGATGTCGTACGCCTGCCGGCCGAACGCCTTCGACAGCAGGATCCCGGAAACCGAGAGCGTCTCTTGCATCAGTGCGGTCAGGTCGGCCAGGGTCTCCTGCGTCCTCCCGGACAGTTCGCGACGAACCTTGCCGACCTTGCGGCTGAGGAGCAGGAACAGAGGAAGGATCGCCAGCGACAGCACCGTGAGCTGCCAGCTCAGGATCGACATAGCGACGATCGTGGAGAGAGCCGTAGTGATGTTCGAAAGCATCCCTGCGGCGGTATCGGTGAGCACAGACTGCACACCCCCAACATCGTTGGAGAGCCGGGACTGGATCTCGCCGGTACGGGTCGAGGTGAAGAACTTGAGCGGCATGTGCTTGAGGTGGGCGTAGAGCGAGTTACGAAGGTCCTGCATCACGTGCTGGCCGACGAGATTGCTCGTGTAGGTCTGCCATAGACCAAGCGCGCCGTTGACTATCGGAGACACGATCATCACCAGTCCGATGATCATCAGTAGCCGGATGCTCCCGCCCTTGACGATGACGTCGTCGAACAGGACCTTGATGAGCAGAGGGTTGATCAGCCCGATGGCGGAGGTGATCAGGATGAGCACCGAGACCAGAGCCACCCGGGACTTGTAGGGCCTGAAGGTTCGTGCGATGCGCCTGAATGTGCCCGGGCGAGCCGGCTTCTCCGGCGACGCAGGGGGGCTCATACGGTGATAGGGCGGCATATATGAAGCAAACCCGATACGGGCCTCCTAGATTCCACGGGGCGGCAACCTTGTGGGCCCCGCCCACGTCGTAGTCCTTAGATAAAGGCCGAGCAGGGAGGAGCCGAGATTGGCCCGACGACGGATAGCACTGCTGGTGGCGCTGGTTACGGGCGCGCTCCTCTTACCTGTCGACAATGCCAAAGCGTGCTCGTGTTTCAGGGGCGATCCCCGTGACCAGCTGGCCGATGCGGACGGCGCCATCGTCGGGACTTTCCAAGAGAGCCACCCGGCGGTTCAACCGACACCCGGGCTTCCCACCTCGTCAGGCGACGACACGATCTACACGTTCAGTGTCGATGAGGCCATCAAGGGCCAGTTCCCCGACACGCTAGAGGTCCACAGCGCGGCCGACGGCGCGACCTGCGGGCTAGAGGTCTCTCCGGGGCAGGACTACGGCCTCTTCCTCTACGAGAGCGAGGGCCAGTGGCACTCGAACCTCTGCAGCCAGACCTCGCCCGATGAGATGCGAGATGCCGCTACCGAGTTGCCGGCCCCCAACGGTCAGGGGCCGCCATGGCTGTTCGTCGGAGGAAGCTTCGGCGAGAAGCAGGTGATATCCCTCGATGAGAAAGGCCGGACCATCGCCTACGGTGAGGGGGGCCGGGACGCTCGGATCGTCGAAACGTGTCCCGGCGGCACGCACCTGGCCGAACTGGGCCACTCGAACGAGGACGCTCGATCCCATCTGATGATCCGCCGGACAAAGACACTCGATCTCATCAGCGATATCGAACTCCCCTACTTCCGCGGCAAGAGGTTCGGCAGTCAGTATCCCTTCTCTCTGTCTTGCATCGCGAAGGACGGCGGCAAGGTCATCGTGTTCTCCACCGATCAGGCGATGCCGGCGAAGAGTCTCTTCGTCCTCTACACCGGCCAGTCGCGGGAGGTCCTCCAGGAGGGAAGCGCCCTTGCTGCGGAGTTCCATGGGGACAGGGCGATCGTGCGTGATGGCAAGAACGCGAAGTCCCTCGCGCTCCAAGAGCTACGCCCCGTCCGTCGCACCGCGATAGGTCGCATCCCAGGCACGAACCCCGGCCCCTTCGCGATCAACGCTGCTGGAACCAAGGTGGCAGGCATCTCTTACCCCTCCTACGACCGGCCAGATGCCCGGCCGATCGCGTGGCTGGCCCGGCTCGGGACCCGCGAGATCCTCCAACGCTCGCCGAGAGGCATCGACGGCACGTCTCAGGTCCTCTGGTGGGGCAAGAAAGTCGTGATGATCCCCTTCTTCGGACATGTCACCGTCCTGGGACCGACCCTGGCTCGGAAAGCTCGCTTCGGCGACTGGCATTCGAACGATGCCGTCGTGAGAGGGGACGTCCTCTACGGGGTCGGCGACGGCGTGCTGATCAAGGCGGAGCTCCCGAACGGACCGGTCAAGACGGTACGCGAGTTGCCGAGCCCGGTGACCTTGTCGCTCAGCTCCGCGCGCTGATGATCCAATAGCCGAGGCCCACGAAGAGCGTCAACGAGACGAAGAACCAGATGT
>JBKJYP010000091.1:0-3422 GCA_046715695.1 Actinomycetota bacterium
CCAAGCGAGCGAAGATCAGCACGTACGAAGCAGGCGAGACCCTGTTCAATGAAGGTGACACCGGAGACTCGCTGCATGTTCTGCGCAAGGGCAGTGTGCGCATCGTGCGTATCAAGGTCTCCGGGTCCGAGCCTTTCAACCTCCAGACGATCAACCCGGGGGAAGCCTTCGGCGAACTCGCGGTCCTGGATCCGGCGCCTCGTTCGGCCACTGCGATCGCTTTGGACCCGTGCGAGACCGTCGAGGTATGGGGTCGTGACCTCGAGGCCGTCCTCGACGGCCGCCCTCAGTTGTCTCGTCGCATGCTCGGGACGCTGGCTCGTTCGCTCACCCAGGCGAAAGAAGAGCTCGCGACACAGAACAACGTGCTTGACGCCCGCGTGCGCGAGCGGACGCAACAGCTCCGCGAGACCCAGCTCGAGGTCATCCGCCGCTTGGGTCGCGCAGCCGAGTTCCGCGACGACGACACCGGCCTGCACATCTCGCGCATGAGTCACCTCTGCGTCAGGCTCGCTGAAGCGGCGGGTTTGAGTGAGGAGGACTGCGAGCTCCTTCTCCATGCAGCTCCGATGCACGACATCGGCAAGATCGGGATCCCCGACCGCGTGCTGCTGAAGCCCGGCAAGCTCGACGATGAAGAGTGGGAGATCATGAAATCCCACACGTTGATCGGTGCCGAGCTGCTCAGCGGCAGTGAGTCGCCCGTGATGCAACTCGCTCAAGTGATCGCCCTCAACCACCACGAGAAGTGGGATGGTCGCGGCTACCCGAACGGGATCAAGGAAGAGGAGATCCCGTTACAGGCACGGATCGCGACGGTCTGCGATGTCTTCGATGCGCTCATCTCTGAGCGCCCCTACAAGAAGGCTTGGGCGGTTGATGACGCCAAGGCACTGATCAAGGAGCAGACGGGCCGGGACTTCGACCCGCGTCTGGCCGAGCTGTTCCTCGACCTGGGTGACGAGATCGAGGGGATCCTCGAGATCTGGGCCAAGAAGTACAAAGATGCCGGGGAAGAGATGCCGAGCCCCATGGACATCCCGATCGCTACCCCATAGCAGGCGCGGCTTCTCCTTCCGGAGCGTCTACCTGTAGCACCTGCTCGTCGTCGATCCCCACCCAGTTCACCACCGCTCCGCCGAAGCACAGCAAGGCAGCGATCGCCATGGCTAGGTGGAACGCCTCGGTCGAAGCTTCTTTCGCTGCTCGCGCTAGTTCAGTGTCGGTTCCTTCTTCCGGCGCGTTCAGCGGCGAGATCTCCTCTTGCAGTGAAGGCGACGATGTGTCGACGCCGGACTTTTCTGCGAGAGACGCGTAGAAGGTGGACGAGATCACGATGAAGAGGGCAGCCCCCACGAGCAATGGCCCCACGCGGGAGATCGCGTTGTTGATCGCAGATGCCACCCCTGAGTGGCGGACCGGAACCGAACGCATGAGGGCTGTGGTCAGAGGCGCCACCATGATTGTCAGCCCGATCCCGAAGATCAACATCGAGGGGAACAGATCCACGAAGTAGCCCATCGGCGGCAAGAAGCTCGACAGGTCGCCGCCTCTCGGGACCCATGGATCGCTGTCGATCGGGAAGCGCAGCAGCCATAGGAGCCCGAGTCCCATGATCGCCGGCCCGATCGCCATGAACATGCGAGAGCCATGGCGGGCAGCAAGGGTGCCGACCTTGGTGGAGAAGAGCGCAAGGATCAGTGGTATCGGCAATCCCGACAGGCCGGTCGTGAGTTCGTTGTACCCGACGGTCCCGATGAAGAAGAACGCCTGCAACTGGAAGGTCACGTACAGGGCCCCATAGATGATCAGTGTTGAGATGTTGGTTACCAGGAAGTTGCGCGATCGGAACAAGTGCGGGGGGATCAGCGGGTGCGGTGACCGCTTCATGTGGAAGGGCAGGTAGATGGTCGCAATGACTCCTAGGGCCAGGGAAGTGAGCGCATCAGCGCCCCAACCATGAGCCTCTCCCCGGATCGCGCCGAAGGCCAGTCCTCCAACCGCGAGGGCGACCACCACCGCACCGATTATGTCGAAGCGGCCCGTGGACGTTTCGTCCCTCGTCTCCTCCATGTGCTTGATCGTTGCGTACAGCCCAACCGTCACGAGCGGGATGTTGATGAAGAACACCCACCTCCAAGACACGTAAGTCACGAGAGCGCCGCCGATCGGCGGGCCCAAGATCGCGGTAGCGGCCGATGCCGCGGCCCACAAACCGAAAGCGTGGCCTTGCTCTTCACCCTCGAACGTCGCGCTGATGATCGACAACGACCCCGGCACTAGGAGAGCGCCGGCCGCGCCTTGGAGGAGCCGCATCGCGATGAGGATCTCCATGTTCGGAGCGAGCCCACAGAGAAGCGAGGTGGCTCCGAAAGTGCCGAGTCCGACGGCGAACATCTTCTTGCGACCGCGATGATCGGTCAGACCGCCCGCGAGGACCAACAGTGAGCTGAGCGACAAGAGGTAGCCGTAGTAGACGTAGTTCTGGCCCTCGAACTTCTCGAAGATAGAGCCGGGAAGGTCGTCGCCGATCTGGGGCAGCGCCACATTCACGACGGTGGAATCCAGAAAGACGATCCCCGAGCCGAGGATCACTGCCACCAGAGTCCAGGTTTTCCGGCTCACCAGAACGAGCTTAGATCAGACCCCGTTCCGGTCTGGTAATAAAGGGACATGGCGAACCCAGGATCGATCCATGAGGAGACGCTTCGCTCCGTGCCGATCTTCGCCGAGCTTTCCGACGCCTCGATCGCTTCGATCCTCGGGAAGATGTCCGAGTTCGAGGCCCCCGCCGGGCAGGTCCTGATCCAGCCCAGCCGCGAGGGCTCGGGCATGTTCGTCATCGAAGAGGGGACGGTTGAGGTCATCCGCAAGGGGGCCACCCTCGAGCTCGGCCCCGGTGAGTTCTTCGGCGAGCTCGCGCTGCTGAGCCCCCAAGCCATCCGCACCGCCCGGGTCAAGGCGATCACCCCCGTCAGGTGCATGGCCATCTCCCGAGCCGACTTCGTCGATCTACTCCATTCCGAGCCCTCGATCGCCGTAG
The DNA here is from genome assembly GCA_046715695.1 of Actinomycetota bacterium. Taxonomy (GTDB): domain Bacteria; phylum Actinomycetota; class CADDZG01; order CADDZG01; family WHSQ01; genus DATLNM01. The sequence continues at coordinate 3,044 of JBKJYP010000091.1, forward strand.
CGATGCTCGAGATCCTGGCGCAAAGGCTGACCGAAGCCCTCTCGTAAGCAAGGCAACGCCCCCACGAGACACCCCTACTGTCACCTGGGGGACAGGGCCGGACAAAAGCGAGGCATAATCTCAAGCGCGTGGGGCTCCTGCCGATATTCCGGAAGGAGCATTCTCTCTGGGGCTTTTCGGCGAAAGGGCAGGGCAATGGGCGTTTCAGGTCTTATCTCTAGGAGGCAACGCGCCCTCCAGGTCTTGATGGCAACGACCTTGTTGCTCGGCCTGACCGTCTGGTCGGCCCCCGAAGCCCAAAGCGTGGTGGCCGGCACCAACGGCCGGATCGTCTACAGCTCTAACCAGGGCGGCGCCGATCACGACATCTACGTAACGA
>JBKJYP010000092.1:0-13207 GCA_046715695.1 Actinomycetota bacterium
AGCCCGTCCCGGTTGACGGTGACGAGCTGGAAACCGCTCTGCTCGGGCTAGCGGAAAAAGCCAAGGATCGTTACGGAGAGAAGAACTGATGGACATCGCAACGCCTGAGCCCGGGAAACGTCGCAAGCACGTCTTCGTCGGGCAGCAGGAGCACGGTCTCCCGTACTCCAAGGGGATGACGGCGTCCACTCTCATGGCGACGGGTCTGGGTCCGGCTCGCTCGTACGCGGTGGCGAACCAGGTCGAAGAGGAGCTGATCGCGCTCGGGAAAGACACCGTGACAGCGGAGAAGCTACGAGAGGTGACCCTGGGCATCCTTCGCCGGGAGGCGGGGGATCGCTACGCCGAGGCCTTCATCAAATGGCAATCGATCGCGGAGATGGATATCCCCCTCATCATCCTCATCGGAGGCGCGACGGGTGTCGGGAAGTCGACTATCGCCACCCAACTGGCCATCCGTCTCGGGATCACCCGCGTGGTCTCCACGGACGCCGTAAGAGAGGTGCTTCGAAGCGCATTCACTGAAGAGATGTTCCCGACGCTCTACGCATCCTCGTTCGAAGCAGACAGGGCGGTCCGCCAGCCGATCCCCCATTCCGGTGACAGATTGATCATCGGTTTCCGTGAGCAAGCAGCAGCCGTCGCTGTCGGTGCGCAAGCGCTGATCACACGCGCCATCGCGGAAGGAACCGACATGATCCTCGAGGGGGCGCATCTCGTGCCGGGATTCCTTCAAGGCGTAGAGAGCGAAGATGCCGTCATCGTGCCGCTGCTCATCACGATCGACGACGAAGAGCTGCACCGCAGCCACTTCTATCACCGCACGCGTGACTCGCGACAGCGCCCGGGAGACCGTTATCTGAATGCGTTCAAGAAGATCCGGAGGATCCAGAAGTACATGATCTCGTCATCGCTGATGCGGGGTGTGCCGACGATCCCTCACTATGACCTCGACGCGACGTTGTCGCAGATCATCGATCACGTCATCACGACGACATTCGAGACCGCCGAACGAGGGCTTCACCTGGGTCGCGACGACGAGAAGTTGCTCGAACAGGCGGTCGAAGCGATCGACCGCATCAAAGAGGAAGCCAAAGAAGACATCAAAGAAGAGAAGGAGTCTGTTAGATGAAGCTGTTCCTGGATACAGCGAACCTGGATGAGATCCGGGCGGGGGTTCACTGGGGCGTCATCACAGGGATCACCACGAACCCGACGCTCATCGCGAAGGAGCAGTCGGACTTCCTTCCCCTGGTGAAAGAGATCTGTTCCATCGTGGAGGGAGATGTCTCGATCGAGACATCTTCGGACGACAAGGATGTTCTGATCCGCCAGGGTCGTGAGATAGCTCAGATCGCCGATAACGCCGTGGTGAAGATCGCGATGACCCCGAACGGACTCGGTGCGACCCGAGCGTTGGCCGACGAGGGCATCAAGGTCAATGTGACACTCTGTTTCACGCCCTCACAGGCGATCCTGGCCGCAGAAGCGGGGGCGTACATCGTTTCCCCATTCTTGGGTAGGCTAGATGATGTCGCTACCGATAGCCTCAAGGTGCTGTCGGACATCTGCGAGATCTACGCGATCCAGGGTTACGACACGCTGGTGCTTGCCGCCAGCCTTCGTCATCCGATGCACGTCGTGGAATCGGGTCGGTTGGGAGCAGACATAGCGACGATGCCGTTCAAGGTATTCGAGGCATTGGTGAAGCACCCCCTCACGGATGCCGGCATAAAGAGGTTCATGGATGACTGGAAGGAAGCGAAGCCGCACCTAGGTGAGCTACTTCCATCGATGCAGGAGGAGTCTTAAGTGACACAGTTGGACCGCTCGGGCCTCGAAGGCAAACAAGTGGCCGAGCTCAAAGCGATAGCGAAAACACTCGACATAAAGACCGCCGGGCTGAAGAAGTCCGAGCTCATCGACAAGATCTCGGGTAACACCAACGGCGGAGCACCGAAACGCGAGGTCGCGCCACCGCCTCCACCTCCTGCCCCCACTGGGTCTAACGGCAGCGACGCCGCGGGAAGCGCAGCAGTCGTAAGCGGCATGCGCGACGAGAGCGCCCAGGACGAGCGGGACAACCGTTCGGATCCGCGGCAGCAGCGTCGCCCTCAGAATCAGAACCCACGCGGCCCAAGACCGCGCGAGAAGGCAGAGCCGCGCGGTCGCCGCAGACGTCGCGGCCGCGGTCCGGGCGGAACCGGCACCGGAACCGGGACCGGCGGCGGTGTCCCGCACTACATGCGTGAGGAGCGTTGGGAGGACCTCGAGGCCGAGGACGATCCGAACGCAGAGGTGCGCACCGGGATCCTGGACCTCCTTCCGGAGGGCTACGGGTTCCTACGCACCAGCGGTTACCTGCCCGGCGACAAAGACGTTTACGTCTCGGTCTCGCAGGTGCGGCGCTTCCACCTCCGCAAGGGAGACGAGGTCAAGGGGTCGGTCCGTTCACCTAAGGACTCCGAGAAGTACCAGGCTCTTCTGAAGATCCACGAGATCAACGGCAAGGACCCTCAAGAGGCGCAGCACCGCCCGCGCTTCGCCGATCTGACGCCGCTGTATCCGGAGGAGCGTTTGACCCTCGAACAACGCGCCAATCCCAAAGCGATAACCCCCCGCATCGTGGACCTCATCGCTCCGATCGGTAAGGGCCAGCGCGGGATGATCGTCAGTCCGCCGAAAGCCGGCAAGACGACGGTCATGAAAGAGATCGCGAACGCTGTTCGCGCCAACAACCCCGAGACCCACCTGATAGTTTTGCTGGTAGACGAGCGACCCGAAGAGGTCACCGACATGCAGCGGTCGGTCGACGGCGAGGTCATCTACTCCACCTTCGACCGTCCCTCGGACGATCACATCCAGGTCACCGAGCTGACGCTCGAGCGTGCCAAGCGACTCGTCGAGATGGGCCGGGACGTCCTGATCCTCCTGGATGGCATCACCAGGCTGTCCCGTGCCTACAACCTGGCCACGCCTGCCTCCGGACGCATCCTGTCCGGTGGTGTCGACTCCACCGCCCTCTACCCGCCCAAGCGGTTCTTCGGTGCTGCTCGCAACATCGAACACGGAGGCTCACTGACGATCATCGCCACGGCTCTGGTCGAGACCGGGTCGAGGATGGACGAGGTCATCTTCGAGGAGTTCAAGGGCACCGGTAACTGGGAGCTGAAGCTCGATCGCAAGATGTCCGAGAAGCGGATCTTCCCGGCCATCGACATCCAGGCTTCCGGCACCCGTAAGGAAGAGCTCTTGCTGATGCCCGAGGAGCTGCAGCTGGTTTGGAGACTTCGCCGGGTGCTCCACGCCCTGGCCGATGGCGGGGCTCTCGAGCTGCTGATAGACAAGATGAAGGCAACCCAGGGCAACGCCCAATTCCTCCTCGAGATCTCTAAGGCGCCGGTCAAGGGGGAATAGGTGCTCTTGGGCCTTGGTTGGGCCGAATGGCTCCTGATCGTGGGCCTGCTCGGTGGCCTGATCCTCACCTTTAAGGTGATGGCCAGGGCCTCGGTTGCCTACGAGAAGGCCCGGAAACGCAGAGAAGAGTTGGCTGAACAGGAGAACGAGTCGTCATGAAAGCAGACATCCACCCCGAGTACCTGGAGACCATCGTGACGTGTTCCTGCGGGAACACCTTCACGACCCGTTCGATCAAGCCCGAGCTTCACGTCGAGCTATGCAACCAATGCCACCCGTTCTACACGGGCAAGCAGAAGCTGGTCGACACCGGTGGGCGCGTAGAGCGGTTCCAGAAGAAGTACGGCAAGCGCGACGTCCCGGCCCCTGTTGCTGCCGCCCCGGCTCCGGCCGCCGAAGAATCCACCAGCTAGCCGCCCGGGTGAGCACAGAGAACAACAAGCGGCCGTCGATCGGGGGCCAAGCGGTCCTCGAGGGCGTGATGATGCGTGGCCCGGCCTCCTGGTCGGTCGCGTGTCGCAAGCCCGATGACTCCATCGCGGTCGACTCGTTCCCGTTGCCCGGCCTAACGGCCCGCCACCCATTCTTGAAGTGGCCACTGTTCCGTGGCTGCGTGGTCCTCGGTGAGTCGCTCGCGATCGGCATCAAGGCCCTGATGATCTCCGCCAACCACGCGTTGGAGGAGGAAGAAGAGAAGCTTTCCGAGAAGCAGCTGGGCTGGACGCTCGCCGTCTCGATGACGATGTTCATGGCGATCTTCATCGCACTCCCCGTCCTCGGGACGAAGCTGATCGAGCGCGGGGTGGGTGATCTGTCCGAGCGAAGCCCGTTCCTGTTCAACCTCGTCGAAGTATCGATCCGTCTCGGGATGTTCGTCGGTTACCTGCTGGTCATCGGGATGTTCAAAGACATCCGCCGCGTCTTCGAATACCACGGCGCCGAGCACAAGACGATCTATGCCTACGAGAACGGCGACCCGCTGGACCCCAAAGGGATCGACGACAAATACCCGACTCTTCACGTGAGATGCGGGACGAACTTCCTGTTCATCGTCCTGTTCCTCACCTTCATCGCCCACTTCCTACTGGATCTCTTGGTGGGAGGCGCGTTCCTGCCGCGCCTCGCGCTGCGCCTCGCAGCCGTGCCGCTCCTCGCGGGGATCTCCTATGAGGCGATCAAGCTCGCATCCCGTAGAGAGGAATCATGGATCTTCAAGGTCCTCATGCTGCCGGGCTTGGCATTGCAGCGGATCACCACTAAGCCCCCGTCCCTCGATCAGATCGAGGTTGCGATCGCCGCCATGCAAGCCGTGGCCGCCGACGAGCCGGCCCCCGACAAAGACGTTCCGGCCGCCCCCGTTTCTTAGAGGGGGAGGATGCCTACGTTGTGGATCGATAGATAACTTTCGGTCCAGAGAGCCGTCCCGTCCTCGGACTTGACGGCAGTAACGGTGACCACGCGGGCTTTCGAGTCGTCGATCTCCTGCTCGGGCCCGATGTCGACGGATCCGAAAGCGGAGCCATGCGCGTCGTGGATCAACGTGCCCGGGTCGGGGTCTAGGCCGAACTTCGTCTGTTCGGTGCCGGCCGAGGTGAACTCGAGAACACGAGGCAGGTTGGAGTCCATGAATTTCTGCGGGTACTCGTGGAGCCGGTGCCCGTGCGCGTCGCCGGACAGGATCAACACCGGCCGGCCGAGTCCGATGAAGAAGTCCATCAGCTCACTCCACTCCGCGGGGTAGTTCTTGTTCCAGGCCCCCGGCGACGGGTCGGCCCCGAACGCTTGAGGTGACGCCACGACGATGAGGCTGGCGCCAGCTTTCTTGGCCCCCTTCATCCCTTCGATCAACCACTTCTTCTGGGCGGGACCGAGCTTGTAGCGATCCTCTTCCTTGGGCCCCCGGCCACTGGAGAAGCGGCGGCAGTCGAGGGCGAAGACGGCCACGTCCCCGTAACGGAAGTTGAAATAAGCACCCCTCGGGTTGGCATTCATCTCGGTGTGGGCATCGATCACGAAGCGGCGGAGAGTGAATGCGTCGGCGTTGTTGATCCCGTACTCGGTGTCGTCCCGGTAGAACCCGAACGGAGCTTCCCGACACAGCGCCGCGATGGATGGATCCATGAGCATGCGCGTCCAGTGGTCCTGGTAGTAGTCCGGGGATTGGTCGGCGACCCGATGGGCGACATATCCCAGGTCCCCTTGATGGAGATAGAAGTCGGGCTGCCTCAACCGAGCGTGCTCGAAGGATGTGTGCGGATACGGGTCCCATTTCGTGCAGGAGCCGAACGCGATGCGGACGGGTGCGCCGGGCTCAGGAGACTTCTTGAACTTGCCGGTCGGCCCGAAGACTCGGTTGCCGCGACGCTCGGCGAAGGCTCGCCAGTACAGGATCGTTCCAGGCGTGTACTCACTCAGGTCGAAGTCGCCCTTGGCGGTCATGTGTCCTTTCCGCGTGGTGCCACCAGAGGCGGTGTGCACGCGGCTGGCGAATGTCGGGTCGGTCGAATACTGGAACCCCACATGGGCGGGCACAGCCGTTTGTGCGACGGCCCGGATGTTGGGTCCGTTCGGGGGACCGACCAATGAATAGGCGATAGAGGGTTGCGTGACCTTCACTCCCTGTGTCGACAGCGCGGCGACATCGAAGACACGCAGGACTGCCCCCCGGCCGTCGATCGCATGGGCTGTGAAGATCCCAAGCGCCCCACGATCGGTGATCGCGTCGGTTCCGGAATCCAGCCCCTCGACCTGCCACCCTTCAGGCTCGGGTTCAGAGGCGATCCACGCTTTAGCGCGGATCCTCACCGGTCCGGAGCCGAGCACTTGCATGCGGATGCGATGACGGAGATGGGCGCCGAACTGGACCTTCGCTTTGCCGATGACCTTCTCGTCGTGGACCCCGCATCGAGTGACACGGAGAACCTTGCCGGGCCCGAGATAGGCCGCGTAGTAGTCGGCATAACCCACGGCCCGGGCCAAGGCTCCGATGCGAGCCGTCACGTTGGATGACGAGACCGTGACGAGCATCTCGACCTCGGCGACATCGTGATCCAGAGCGATGATCGGGCAGGGTCTGTAGTAGATGGTGTTCGCGCGGGGCGGGAAGCGCAGAACGCCTTTCCCTTTGTCGATGCTCCACCGGCGTCCATATCGCTGCATGAACCAGGGATGACCCCATCCCTCGCGGTCCGTCCTCAAGAAATCGTCCCCGAACACGCGGTGGAGACGGCCGGTGTCCAGGAAGGACAGATCGAGGCCGGGCACGGCGCTGGTAGCGATGGCGCCGGTGGCGGTCATCGCCCGCGTTATGAAGCTTCTCCTGGAGGTGGTCATAGCGCCCTTCCGGCCCGACGGGGGTTCCCACGCACCGACAAAGATACCGGTCGGGAGGGCCACTCTGTCGTGTCCCGGGCGATGCTGGGAGACTTAGGGGAACATGCATCTGCCGGAAGAGAGGTTGAAGGCGCTCGAAGAGCGGTTCGCCGAGGTCGAGACCCAACTCGGTGACCCCGGCCTCGCGTCGCGCCCCGACGAGCTCAAGTCGCTGGGGAAGGAGCACGCCGACCTCCGTCCCACGATCGAGCTGTGGCGCAGCTACTCCTCGAACTCGAAGGAGCTCGAGGAGGCGCGATCGATGCTCTCGGGGGCCAAGGGGGACGAGCGGGATTACATAGAGGAAGAGATCAAGACCCTCGAAGATCTGCTGGAGGACCTGGGCGGGCGCCTGACAGAGGCCCTCCTTCCGACCGATCCCAACGACGAGAAGGACGTGATCGTCGAGATCCGAGCGGGGGCCGGTGGTGACGAAGCGGGGCTCTTCGCGGCCGACCTGTTCCGGATGTACACCCGGTATACGGAGGCGAAGGGCTGGAAGTGGGAAGAGCTGACGGCCAACGAAACCGGGGTCAACGGTTACAAAGAAGTCACGTTCGCCGTCAAGGGCAAAGGGGCTTACTCCCGCTTGAAGTACGAAGGTGGTGTGCATCGCGTGCAGCGGGTCCCCGTAACGGAGTCGAGTGGACGGATCCATACGTCGGCTACCGCCGTCCTCGTGCTGCCCGAAGCCGAAGAGGTCGACGTCGAGATCGACCCGAACGATCTGAAGATCGACGTCTATCGCTCGAGTGGCCCCGGTGGTCAATCCGTGAACACGACCGACTCAGCGGTGCGGATCAAGCATCTGCCGACTGGGCTAGAGGTCGCGGTTCAAGACGAGAAGTCGCAACTCCAGAACAAGGCGAAAGCGATGAGGATCCTCAGAGCTCGTCTCCTACAGATCAAGATCGACGAACAGGAAGAGGCGGCTGCGGCCGAGCGCAAGCTGCAGGTGCGCTCCGGCGATCGATCGGAACGCATCCGCACATACAACTTCCCCGACAACCGGGTCACGGACCATCGCATCGGCTACACGACGCACCGTCTTACGGAGATCCTCGAGGGCGATCTCGACGATCTCGTCGCCGCGCTGACGGCCTTCCACCGGTCTCAGGATCTGGACGAGGGATGAAGGTCCACGCGCGGTTCCACGTCGCCGACGAGCTCAGGCGAGCGGGCATCGTGACCGCCGACGCAGAGGCTCGATGGATAGTCGAAGCAGCAGACAGGGGCGTGGGTGAGATGGGAGACCTCGTGGCGCGTCGCTCCGCAGGCGAGCCCTTGCAATACGTGACCGGTCTCGCCGGATTCAGGAGACTCGAGATCGAGGTGGGCCCCGGCGTGTTCATCCCGCGGCCTGAAACCGAGATCGTCGCGGGCGCTGCGATCGCTCGTCTGCCGAAGGATGGCGTTGCCGTGGACCTCTGCACGGGCTCGGGTGCCATCGCGTTCGCGATCGCCGACGAGCGGCCGGACATCGAGGTCTGGGCAACCGAGCACTCCTCTGAAGCTCTCGCATGGGCGGCACGTAACCGTCAGCGCTTGGGCCTCGCGGTAGAGCTCTTGCAGGGAGACCTGTTCAGACCTTTGCCCATGTCGATGGCGGGCCGGGTCGATGTCGTGGTTTCGAACCCTCCTTATGTTGCCTTCGAGGAACTCGCCGCTCTGCCGCTCGAAGTCGTCGGCTACGAACCCTCGCTGGCTCTGTTCGCTCCTCGCGCTGGCTTGGCGGTGATCGAGTCGATCGCCGGCCAGGCGCTGCACTGGTTGGCCCCCTGGGGTTGGCTCGTGCTCGAGATAGGCGAAACCCAAGGTCCTACGGTAGAGACGCTGCTCCGCGGCTCGGGCTACGAGGCCGTCGAGATCGGTGAGGACCTCACAGGACGCGACCGGGTTGCGATAGGACGGCTGCCGGTATGAGCAACATCGAAGCCGCGGTCGAGGCCCTGCTCGCCGGCCGGCCGGCGGTGATACCCACCGATACGGTCTACGGGATCGCGGTTATCCCGTCGCGTCCAGATGCAGTGGCTTCGGTGTTCAAGATCAAAGGCCGGTCCCGGGACAAAGGGTTGCCCGTGCTGGTTTCGAGCGTGGAGCAACTCGAGGGCATCGTCGTGCCGAACCCAAGGGCCAAGGCGCTCGCCAAGAGGTTCTGGCCGGGACCGCTGACCATGATCCTCCCCGCCGCTAAGGGGTTCGATGTAGACCTCGGTGGCCTGGGGGATGGAACGGTGGCGGTGCGCGTGCCGGCCCTCGACATCACGCGCGAGCTACTCGAGAAGACCGGCCCCCTGGCCGTCACCAGCGCCAACCTCTCGGGGATGTGGGCGGCCACGACGGTCGCCGAGGCGAGGGCTGCGGTCGGTCACGAGATCGACGTCTTCCTCGATGCCGGCAAGTGCGACGGTGCAACATCGACGATCGTGTCATTGGTGGGGGAGATCAAGAAGCTACGCAAAGGCCCGATCACCTACGAGGAGATCGAGGAAGCACTCGAGGGTGACGAACCGAAGGAAGAGAGGATCTCGCTCTTCTAAGGTTTTTCCTAGAACAGGTCCTCGTACTTGCGCTCGACGTAGCGAAGGAATGGCTCGGCTCCCACCGGCCCTCCTGCAACCTTCTCCGCAAGCTCACCGGCGGTCTGCAGGTACGCCTCTTCGTGGATGTTCTCTCGCAACCAGGCGAGCAACCGTGAGCCATCACCGTGCCGAAGCTCGTCGCTGAGGTCGCCTAGCTCGGCCAGGGCCGCATCGAAGAAGGCGGCGGAGTAGAGCGTACCCAAGGTGTATGTCGGGAAGTAACCGATCGCGCCCATCGACCAGTGCATGTCCTGCAGGACGCCGTCGGAATCGTTGGGTGGTGTGATGCCGACGTGCTCGCTCATCTTCTCGTTCCATGCGCCCGGAAGATCCGCGACCTCGAGCTCATCACGGAAGAGAGCGACCTCCAACTCGAATCGGAGCGCAACGTGCAGGTTGTAGGTGAGCTCGTCGGCCGTGACCCGGATCAACGTCCGCTGTGGGTGGTTGACCGCTTTGTGCCAATCCTCAGGCGTGAGCATCCCCAGCCCATCGGGGAACTTCTCCTTCAGGTGGGGGAGCAGGAAGTCGGTGAACGGGCGGCCGCGTCCGACCTGGTTCTCCCACATCCTCGATTGGGACTCGTGTAGCCCGAGCGACGGAACGCGGCCGACGGGCAGGTCCGTCATCTCCTCAGGGATGCCCTGCTCGTACAGGGCATGGCCGGTCTCGTGGATCACCGCGTAGATGGACATCATGAGGTTGCGTGGCTCGGCCTTGGTGGTCTGCCGGACGTCGCTGCGACTGATCGTGATGGTGAAGGGATGCGGAGACGTGTCGAGACGGCCACGAGTCAGATCGAAGCCAAGCTCCTTGATGAGCCACGCGCAGAACTCCTGTTGCTTGATCGGATCGAACTCGTGCGTGAGCCACTCGGGGCGAGGCCCGGCTCGGTCCAGGATCCGATCCACCAGCGGCTTGAGGCCGGCAAGGAGCTCGTCGAACATCGACTCGACCCGCTTCGTGGTCATCCCCGGTTCGAACGCGTCGATCAGCGCGTCGTAACGTTCGTCGGTCCATCCGTACGCGTCGGCTTCTTCACGTTTCAGAGCGAAGAGCCGGTCGAGGTGAGGGGCGAGAGACGCGAAGTCGTTCGCGGGCCGCGCTTGTGTCCAGGTGTTGTAAGCATGGCCCTCGGCCTCGGCGATAGCTCGCACCAGGTCGCCCGGGACCTTGGTCGCGCGGTCGTAGTCACGTCTTAGAACCCGGATCGATGCGGCTTGGGTCCGATCGAGCTCTTGGCCCTCGAGGTCGGCCAGCAGCTCGCCGATCTCGGGGTCGGTCACGCGATCATGAACCAGCCCTTGCATCGTTGCCAAAGCGCGGGCACGCGCCGAGCCGCCCCCCGGAGGCATCATCACGGCCTGGTCCCAGCCGAGCAGAGCCCCCGCGCTCGCGAGGTCGGATATCTCCTCTAGTTTGTTCTTCAGCCGATCCCAGCTGTTGCCCATGGAACTACCTTAGAACCTGACTCGTGTGGAGGAGTAACCGCCCTTGAAAGTTCTGATGGTTTGCACCGGGAACATCTGCAGGTCGCCGATGGCGGAGGCTCTCCTTCGCTTCGCACTTGACGAGCGGGGGTGCCAGGACATCGTCGTGAGCTCGGCCGGCACCTGGGCTCATTTCGGAGATCGAGCGACCCCCGAAGCCGAGGCGGCCGTCGAGGCAAGAGGGGCCGACCTCTCGGGCCACCGGTCGAGACCGTTCCTGGCGGAGGAGGCGGAGGCCGCGGACCTCGTGATCGCGATGACCAGCGTTCATCTCAAGGAGATCGGAACCGTCGCCCCCCGGGCAGTCTCCAAGCTTCGGCTGATGAAGGAGCTCGTAGAGCTGGAGCCCGAGATCGAGGGGGCCACCACAGCAGAGCGAGTCTCTGGGATCCTCGGGGCGAAAAGACCTCCCACTCGCCGGGCACTCGATCTCGACGATCCGATAGGCCTGCCCCTCAGCGCCTACGAGCGTTGCGCCCGAGAGATATGGGCCTCGACCAGCCTGCTCGCAGATTGGCTCTGCGGAGCGCCGGTCCAGGAAGGAAACGGGGTCTTAGGATGAAGGCTCCGAAGGGAGCCAGATGAAGATCGCGATCGGGGCGGATCATGCGGGTTACGAGTTGAAGGGTGCCGTCATCGAGCACCTAAAGGCCCGCGGTCACGACGTCTCGGATCACGGGACCGATTCCACCGAGTCCGTCGATTACCCACCGATATGTGCCGCGGTCGGCAGGGATGTGGCCTCGGGGAAAGCGGAGTTGGGCATCGTCCTCGGGGGCAGCGGTCAGGGAGAAGCGATCGCCGCCAACAAGGTCCATGGCGTCAGGGCGGCGTTGTGCCTGGATGAGTACACGGCCCGCTTGGCCCGCGAGCACAACGATGCGAACGTCCTCTCCCTCGGGGGCCGGATACTAGCCACGCCCTTCGCTCTGGCGATCGTGGATGTGTTCTTGGAGACGAAGTTCGAAGGTGGACGGCACGAACGCCGCCTCAGTCAGATCAGAGAGATAGAGACCACAGAAGGGAACGAGCATGTCTAACCCTGGTTGGGCCGATTGGGCGGCCGTCGAGAAGGTCGATCCCGAAACGGCGGAAGCCATCCGGGCCGAGGTCGATCGTGAGAACTCGAAGATCGAGCTGATCGCATCCGAGAACTTCTCATCGCCCGCCGTTCTGGCGGCGCTCGGGACCCCGCTCACTAACAAATACGCAGAGGGGTATCCCGGCAAGCGCTACTACGGAGGCTGCGAGCACGTCGATGTGGTCGAGAACCTGGCGATCGATAGAGCCAAGGAGCTGTTCGGAGCCGAGCATGTCAACGTGCAGCCTCACTCGGGGGCAAGTGCCAACGCAGAAGCTTTCTTCGCCTTCCTGAAGCCGGGCGACACCTTCATGGGGATGGAGCTGGCGCACGGTGGCCACCTCACCCACGGCTCGCATGTGAACTTCACCGGCAAGATGTTCAAGATCGTGTCCTACGGCGTTCGTAAGGACACCGAGCTCATCGACCTCGACGAGGTCCGCGACATCGCCGTGCGAGAGCGGCCCAAGCTGATCGTCGCCGGCGCCACCGCCTACTCGCGCCTCTGGGACTTCGCTGCATTCCGCTCGATCGCCGACGAGGTCGGTGCGGTCTTCGTCGTAGATGCCGCACACTTCATCGGCTTGGTCGCCGGTGGCGCCCACCCCAACCCCGTCGAGCACGCGGATGTCGTGACCGCGACGACGCACAAGACTCTGCGCGGCCCCCGCGGCGCCATGATCATGTGTCGCGAGGAGCATGCATCGGCGATCGACAAGTCCGTCTTCCCCGGCTGGCAGGGCGGGCCGCTCATGCACTCGATCGCAGCAAAGGCGGTCGCTTTCGCCGAGGCCGCAACCGATGAGTTCCGTTCCTACGCCCACCAGGTCGTCGCGAATGCCAAGGCGATGGCGGAAACGTTCACGCAGGAGGGCTTGCGCGTCGTTTCGGGTGGAACGGACAACCACCTCATGCTTGTGGATCTCAGGGGAGCCGGCATAACCGGTAAGGAAGCCGAGGCCCGTCTGGACTCCGTCGGCATCACACTCAACAAGAACGCCATCCCTTACGACCCAGAGAAGCCGTTCATCGCTTCGGGTATCAGGGTCGGGACACCTGCGGTCACCACCGCGGGGATGAAGGAAGAAGAAGTGAGCGAGGTCGCCAGGCTCATCTCGAGCGTCCTCAAGGACGATTCCGAAGGCGTCGCCACCAAGGTCTCCGGCCGGGTCAAAGAGCTGACATCTCGATTCCGTCCCTACCCCGACGTGCAATGAAGGCCACCCGACGCCGACTTGATCAGAACGCGCCAATATGGCGCGTTC
>JBKJYP010000093.1:0-3067 GCA_046715695.1 Actinomycetota bacterium
GGGCGCGTCCAAGCCGAAGCCTTGGATCGGTTTGAATCCGGTCGCGCTTTGAGCCAACCAGTGACTCCTGACTATCCCCCGTTGTACGACCAATGTGCTACTACACCTGTCGTACTGCCCTATTGCGAGCGCACCCTAAAGCAATCGGGCAGCAAAGATTGGTGGGCGAGGGGGGATTTGAACCCCCACACGCTTGCGCGCACTGGCACCTGAAGCCAGCGTGTCTGCCATTCCACCACTCGCCCGGGGTAGGCAAAGGTACCAGCGGCCGAGAGGGTGTCATCGCGTGGGGACGGGCATAATCCCCAGGGTGGGCGTAGCCAAAGGTATAGAGGAGAAGCTCGAGGGCCTGGTCGAGGGCTTCTTCGCCCGCGTTTTCCGCTCGGGCCTGCAGCCCATCGAGGTCGGTCGGCGGATCTTGAAAGAGATGGCGGATGGGGTCACGGTCTCGATCAACAAGACATACGCCCCCAACGAGTTCAAGGTCCTGATGGGCCCCGAGGACCACGTCCGGTTCCAGCAGATGGAAGCGGGGCTCCGTCAGGAGTTCTCGGACATCGTCATCGAGCAAGCCAAGCAGGAACGATGGAACCTCATGGGCCTGCCTCGAGTCACATTCGAGCTGACGGAGGGCATGGGCAGAGGGCAGTTCAAGCTGCAAGCAGCGTTGGCCGCAGACGATCCCAAGTCCGTGGAGCGAGTAACCACGCACCACCCGGATGCGCAGGGTGGAGGAACCGGGGCAGTACCCGTGCAGACCGCCGACAAGCTGGGGTTGGCCACGACTGGAGCCGAACTCACCGTCCTCGATAGATCCGGACATCCTGCCGAACGGATCTCGATCACGCGAAGTCCCGTGGTGATCGGACGGATGTCGACCTGCGACATAGTCCTCTCCGATCCGAACGTGTCGCGACGGCACGCCGAACTGCGACGTGACGAGGGCGTCTGGACGCTCGTCGACCTCGGCTCTACCAACGGTTCGATGGTCAACGGCTCGCCGGTGAAAGACCAGGTCCTCGAGGATCGCGACCGTCTGGGGTTCGGGTCAACCGACCTGGTCTTCAGGACGACGGCAGCCTAGCGATGCCTACCCTGGTCCTCGATATCCTCCGTTATGTATTCCTCGGATTGCTCTACATCTTCGTTGCCAGAGCCGTGAAGGCCATCTACACCGAGCTCCGACCCGTCGAAAAGTCCACCCCCAAGCGAAGAGCCAGTCCGGGAACGCCTCCACCTGGACGCAAGCCGCGCAAGCTACCGGCGAGCGTGCACGTGATCGAGGGAGGCTTGAAGGGGAAGGTCTACTCCCTGGGCGACGAGTGCCTGATCGGGCGAGCAGACAAGTGTCAGATAGTCTTGGACGACAACTACGCGTCCCAGATGCACGCGCGCATCCTCAAGCACAACGAAGGATTCACGGCCGAAGATCTCGGCTCCACCAACGGCACGTACCTCAACGGTCGTCGACTGACGTCGCCGGCCGAAGTTCACCGTGGGGACCGACTGAAGATCGGGAAGACAGTCATGGAGTTACGCAAGTGAAGATCGCCGTCGGAACCAAGAGCGATGTCGGGAAGGTCCGCCAGGGCAACGAGGACTCGTTCCTGGCCGAAGATCCCGTCTTCGCCGTAGCCGACGGCATGGGCGGCCATCGAGCAGGTGAGGTGGCATCGGCGACCGCTATCGAGGTGGTGCGATCCGCCGGGGACATAGGGCCCGACGATCTCGAACAACTCATCAAGGAAGCGAACTCAGCCATCTTCTCAAAAGCAGGGTCGGAACCAGGTCTGAACGGGATGGGAACGACCTGCACCATTGTCTTGATCGAGGGCGCTACGGCGCACCTGGCGCATGTCGGGGACTCACGGGCTTACCTCGTCCGCGAAGGCAAGGTCGAACAGATCACGCTGGATCACACCCTCGTGGCGCGACTCGTGCACGAGGGAAGGATCTCGGCGGAGGAGGCTCGACATCATCCACAGCGGAGTGTCATCACACGGGCCCTCGGAGTCGACTCCGAGGTCAAGGTGGACGTGCTGTCCCACGATCTCCGACTGGGTGACCGACTGTTGATCTGCTCTGACGGTCTTAGCTCGATGGTAGAGACGGGGCCTCTAGAAAAGATCTTGATCGAGACGGACGATCCGCAAGAAACGGCCGACCGTCTGGTCGACCTCGCTAACGAATCCGGGGGTGAAGACAACATCACCGTCGTGGTTCTCGACGCGGTCGAAGAAGGGGACTCCCGCCCACCCCGTGAACGCACAGAGGAACCGGCTGCGGACCCGGAAGAGCTCGTAGAAAACCGGCCCCGCGGCCGTAGGCTACTTACCTTCTCGCTGATCGCACTTTTCGCGGGAGTGTTGTGGCTCGGAGGTCAATACGCGTTGAACAACCTGATGTGGTTCGTCGGGGTTGACGGCACCGGTCATGTCGCGATCTTCCACGGCGTGCCTGAGGAGGTGGGAGGCCTCGACCTCAGCAACCTGGCCGAGTCGACAGACCTCGTGGCGGCTGAGCTGCCTCAGTTCGCCAGAGACGACGTCGAGGAAGGGCACAGGGTTGGCTCGCTCGAGGAGGCTCGCGTCTACGTCGAGAACATCCGAGATCGGGCGAGTGATTTCAAGCAGGCTCAACCGAGCCCGACCGCCTCCCCAAAGAGATGACGGAGCGGAGGCGCGAGCTCTCCCTGTTGATCCTGGGCTTGATCGTTGGATGCGGGGCGATGGTGCTGGTAGCTCTCGCTCGGAACCCGAAGAAGCTGACCCTGGCGATCCCTCTCCTCGCGGTCATCGTGGCCGGCTACATCGGCGCACACATCGTCATCCGACGGTTCGCCTCTCGAGCCGACCCACTGATCCTCCCTGTGGTCGCGGTCCTCAACTGCCTGGGCCTTGCGGCCGTCTATCGTCTGGCGCCGTCCCAGTACGGCCCGGCCCAGGTGACGTGGACGGCTGTGGGACTCGTCTTCTTCGCCTGCACCCTGATCTTCGTGCGCGACCACAAGGTATTGGCCCGCTACAAGTACATCCTGGGGTTCGCCGGAGTTGGGCTTCTCCTACTG
>JBKJYP010000094.1:0-6375 GCA_046715695.1 Actinomycetota bacterium
TCCTGATTCCGATAGATGACCGCGTGGATGCAAAAGATTCTCCTCTGGATCTTTAGGTGCCCTGAGTGGGCCACCTTTCAACCGTCAGATGCGACAGTGGTCCAAAAGGTTGCAGTTGTGCCCGGGGGGGCTAGAGGAGGGACCCTAGAAGAGGGAGGCGGCTACGGCTTTGCGGTGGGTGACCGAGGTACCCTCGAAGGAGCTGAGCCAGCGGGCACGTTTGTAGAGCCGGTGGAGGATGTGCTCCCAGGTGAATCCGATGCCTCCGTGCACCTGGATCGCCCGTTCGCAGGCCGTGATGGCAGCATCGGCAGCCGAAGCCTTGGCGGCCGCAACGGCGATATCGGCCCCCTCCTCGGCCCCGGCGACCGACCAGGCGGCCCAGTAAGCCAGCGACCGGGCCAGCTCGGTCTCCATGAAGACGTTGCTCAGCTGATGCGAAACGGCCTGGTAGGTCCCGATGGCCTTATCGAACTGTTTGCGCTCGGAGACATAAGCCGTCGAGAGATCCAAGGCGCGTTGGGCTATGCCGGTCGCTTCTAGAGCGGCGGCGGCCAGGGCCCGAGCCCGGATACGGGCGAGGACCTCGGGCGTGTCCGATGGGCTCACCAGCGGTTGAGCCGGGGCGCCGCTCAGGGTGAGACGGCCGAGGCGCCGGGTGCCGTCGAGGCCTTCGAGGGCCCGTGTCTCCACTCCCGCCTGTTCCCCACCCGCCCTCTCGACCAAGAAGAGGCCCGTTCCGTCGGCCGAAGAGGCGACGACCACGATGAGGTCGGCCAACGCCAGGTCTGTGACCAGGTCTTTGCATCCGGTGAGCTTCCAGGCCCCGTTGTCGGCCTCGGCTTTGGTTCCAAGGTCGCCCAGGTCGGCGAGGCTGTAGGGGCCACCCGGCTCGGCGTAGGCCAGCGTTCCGATCTTGCCCGAGCCGATCAGGTCATCGGCCCGGCCCCCGGCCTCCAGAGCCGGCAGGGCCAGCACCTCGGTGGAGAGATAGGGGCCCGGGTAGAGGCCGTATCCCATCTCCTCGATGACGACGGCGTCTTCCAGGAAGGTCATCCCGGCCCCACCTTGGTCCTCGGGGACGGACAGCCCGACCCAGCCCAGTGAGGCGGCCTCGGCCCAACCGGCCTTGTCCCACCCGGCCTCGGAGTCGGCGACCTCGGGCACCTTGTCTATAGGAGCCTTGTCCTTGAGCCAGGTCCGAGCCTGGTCCTTGAGCATGAGTTGCTCTTCCGAGAATGCGAAATCCACTATCTGCTCCTCGGGAGGCCGAGGACCCGCTCGGCGACGATGTTCCGGAGCACCTCGGAGGTCCCGGCCTCGATCGTGTTGCCCCGGCTCCTCAGCTGCTCGTACTGCCAGTAGCCGTTCCAGGCCGCATCCGCCCCGTCCAGCGCGGCGCCGGGCCCGATGATGTCGAGCGCCAGGTTCGTGAGCTTCTGGTTCTGCTCGGACCAGAAGAGCTTTGCGATCGAGCCCTCGGGGCCCGGGATACCCGTCTTGACCAGGGAAGTCAGGGCCCGGTAGTTCGTGAAGCGCAGCGCCTGGAGGGCGATCCAGTGCTTCGTGATCTCGTCCCGCATAAGCGGGTCATCCGCTGCCACGCCGCCGTTCAAGCGTTGTTCTTGAGCCAGGGAGATGAGCTTGCGGACCGCTACTCCCAGGCGGGCCGTCAGGGCGAATCCCAGGGTCCCCCGCTCGTGGAGCAGCGTGGTCATGGCGACCCCCCAGCCCTTGTTGACCTCGCCGAGGACGTTTCTCACCGGGATCCGGGCATCGGTGAAGAAGATCTCGTTGAACTCAGGATCGCCGGTGATCTGGCGGAGCGGCCGGACCTCGACGCCGGGGGCGTGCATGTCGGCCAATAGATAGGTGATGCCCTCGTGCTTGGACGCCTTGGGGTCGGTCCTGACCATCAGGATGCACTGGTCGGCGATGTGGGCGAAGCTCGACCACACCTTCTGTCCGTTGACCACGAACTCGTCGCCGTCCAGCTCGGCCCGGGTCTTGAGAGACGCCAGGTCGGAGCCTGAACCGGGCTCGGAGAAGCCCTGGCACCAGACCTCCTCCCCGGACAGGATCTTGGACAGGTGGCGCTCTTTCTGTTCCGGGGTGCCGTGGGCGATGATCGTCGGCCCGGCCATGCCGATCCCGATCAGTCCGATGTGGTCGGGGGCCTCGGACCTCGACATCTCTTCCAGGAAGATCGCCTGATGCGTGTAGGGGGCGCCGGCGCCACCGTACTCCTTGGGCCAGGTGAGCCCGGCGTACCCGGCGTCGTACATCTTGCGGCTCCACTCACGCATGGTCGGCCAGTCCCCCCGGCCGGGGCCGGGCTCGCGCTCGGCCCACCCTTCGGGCAGGTTGGCCTCGATCCAGGCGCGCAACTCCGCGCGGAAGGAGGCTTCTTCTGGAGTGTCACGGAAATCCACGAGGCCGGATATTAACTGCAGAACGGATCGTCTCGACGATCCGTAGAAACAGGCCTAGGGCTCGATCCGTGGGTCCCAAATGCAGACATAAAACAGGACACGGACGCGCGCGGCCGAATACACTCCAACTGGGAGGACTTTCCGGTTCTGGGCGGCGCGCACTAGCGATGCCCGCTCGGAGGAGAGACATGGGGGGACATGCCACCTGAGATAGAGATCTCGATCAAGGGCCTCACTAAGTCGTTCGGCCCCCAGACCGTCCTGGAAGACATCACGTTCGACGTTCCCAAGGGCAAGATCACGCTCATGCTCGGCCCGTCGGGCACCGGTAAGTCCGTCTTCCTCAAACACCTCGTCGGCCTTCTGAAGCCCGACCGCGGCGAGATCTGGATCGGCAAGTACAACGTCCCCGCGCTGAACGAGAAAGAGATGTACGAGGTGAGGCGCATGTTCGGGGTCCTCTTCCAGGACGGCGCCCTGTTCGGCTCGATGAACGTCTACGACAACGTCGCTTTCCCTCTGCGGGAGCACACCAAGAAGAAGGAATCCGAGATCAACGACATCGTGACCGAGAAGCTCACGATGGTCGGGCTCATCGGAGCTGAGCGCAAGCTCCCCGGTGAGATCTCAGGAGGGATGAAGAAGCGGGCCGGGCTCGCGAGGGCGCTGGTGCTCGACCCTCAGATCCTGTTGTTCGACGAGCCCGACTCCGGCCTTGACCCGGTGCGAACGGCGTTCCTGAACGAGCTCACGATCGACCTCAACCGTCAACTGAAAGCAACGTTCATCGTCGTCACGCACGACATCGCCACGGCCAAGCGCGTTTCCGACTACATCGGCATGCTCTACCGACGCAACCTGGTGCGCTTCGGCCCCGCCAAGGAGATGTTCGAATCCGACATCCCCGTCGTCAAACAGTTCCTCTCCGGTGCGACCGAGGGACCGATCGGTATGTCCGAAGAGAAGGACGCCACCAAAGGCATCCTCAGCACCTCGGGCATGACGGCCAAAGAGACGGAAGAAGCCGAGCTCTCAGCCGGCGCTCCGCCGGAAGGCGACAGGATCGCGGCCCCGAGAAGGAAGAAGGCCGTCACCAAGAAGACCGGGGCCACGAACAGCGTGACCAAGAAGACCGTTGCGAAGAAAACCGTGACGCCGGGCCGCGGGTCTCGGAGCAAGAGCACCAAGAGCAAAAAGAGCTGATCGCGTGACCGCGCTTCGTAGCCTCGTCGTCGAGACGGGCAATATGTTCGCCATAACCCTCGAAGCGTTCCGCATCATGTTCAAGCCGCCGTACCCCTTCCGGGAATTCATCCGGCAATCCTGGTTCATCGCATCGGTCGCGATGGTGCCCGCCGTGCTCGTGTCGATCGCGTTCGGAGCCACCATCGCCCTGCAGGTAGGTAACGTGGCGCGGCAGCTCGGCGCCGAGTCGCAGACCGGCGCAGCGATGGTTCTCGCCGTCGTGCGCGAGGCCGCACCGATCGTCGCTGCACTGTTGATCGCGGGGGCCGGAGGATCCGCGATGTGCGCCGACATCGGCAGCCGCAAGATCCGCGACGAGATCGCGGCTATGGAGGTCCTCTCGGTCAATCCGATAGCGACGCTCGTCGTGCCCCGCATCTGGGCAGCCGTCTTCGTTGCGATGCTCCTGGACGGGTTCGTGTCGGTGGCCGGTATCGCAGGTGGCTACTTCTTCAACGTCGTGATCCAGGGAGGAACCCCCGGGGCCTACTTGGCCAGCTTCAGCCTTCTCGCACAGACGATGGATCTGATCGTCGCCATCATCAAGTCCGGCATCTTCGGTCTGGTCGCGGCCATGGTCGCTTGTTACTTCGGTTTCTATGCGAAGGGTGGCCCGAAAGGGGTGGGCGACGCGGTCAACCGTGCCGTCGTCGTCACCTTCATGTTGATCTTCTTCGTCAACTTCATCCTTACCGCCCTGTACTTCGCCATCGTCCCCCAGAAGTTCGGGTAGATCATGGCCACCGCGGGCAGGGTCCAACGCACCTTCGGCCTGCCGGGCCGCCTGGCGACCCGGTCGGTAGACGGCCTCGCGAGCATCGGGGCGCAGCTCGCCTTCTACGCGAAGGCGATGGCGGACATCGTCCCCGCTTTGAAGCACCGTGGGGAAGTAACTCGTCTCATCTCCGACATCACACTCGGCCCGGGCGCACTGATCGTCGGCGCAGGAACTGCGGGCGTCATCTTCTTCATGTCTTTCTTCACCGGGACCCAGGTCGGACTTGAGGGTTACAAGGGCCTCCAGCTGATCGGAGCCGAGACATTCACGGGATTCGTCTCGGCTTTCGCCAACACGCGCGAGATCACGCCACTGATCGCCGGGGTGACCCTTGCCGCGCAGGTGGGGGCCGGCTTCACAGCCGAGATCGGTGCCATGCGCGTCAACGAGGAGATCGATGCTCTCGAGGTCATGGCCGTTCGGCCGATCCCTTACCTCGTGTCAACGCGCATCATGGCCGCGGTCGTCGCGATCATCCCGCTGTTTCTGATCGGGCTCTTCGCCTCGTACATCGCGACCAAGCTCATCGTGGTCAACCTGCTCGGCCTCTCCGGCGGCACGTACGAGCACTACTTCAAGACGTTCCTCCCGCCGATCGACGTTGCCTACTCCTTGATCAAAGCCGTGATCTTCGCTATCGCCGTCGCTCTGATCCATTGTTATTACGGGTTCAACGCCCGAGGAGGACCGGCGGGAGTGGGGATCGCCGTAGGTAAGGCGATCAGAGCATCGATCGTCGCAGTGAACCTCCTGAACCTGATGTTGTCCTCATTCATGTGGGGCGTCTCCGACACCGTGCGGATAGCGGGCTAGATCATGGGAACCCGAGCGCGCAACGCCTTCATCGGGCTTATCGCCCTGCTCCTGGCGGGTGGGCTCGTCGCTCTGACGGGCGCCTTCCTTACGGGTTCGGTGCGCAAGAGCACGAGCCCCGTCTTCGCCGAGTTCAGCAACTGCGGACAGGGGCTCCGAGAGGGTGGCGACGTGAAGCTCCGAGGGGTGCTGGTCGGACGCATCGGGGCGCTCCTCCACAGCCCGGACTCGCCCTGCAATATCCGTCTCGACCTGGACCCCCCCATCCTTGCCATGATCCCCGCCAACGCCGGCGCCCAGATCCGGGCCAAGACCGTCTTCGGTGAGAAGTGGGTCGAGCTGCTGTTCCCTGAGGAGCCCGTAGACGAGAGGATCGCGGAGAACGACACGATCCCTAAGGACAGGACCATCGATCCTCTCGAGGTCGAGGAGATCCTGACCACTGCCCTCCCCCTGCTCGACGCCATCGATCCCGAGAACCTCGCCGGCGCACTCGAAGCTCTGGCCTCGGGTTTCGTCGGTCAAGAGGATGAGATCATCGCGGCGATCGAGGATGGGCTGAAGGCGCTAAGGCCGCTCAACCGCAACGAGCCACTCGTCAACGAAGGCATCACCCAGCTCGACGAATCCGCGCGGATCCTGGCCGAGGTCGACGAGGACCTGTTCGATGCGCTCCGCCAACTCGACCGTGTCGGCCTCTTCACGATCGCGAACCAGGATCTCCTCGAAGAGAACCTGAGGAAGACTCCGAAGTTGCTCGGTGAGCTCTCGACCCTGTTCGAGGTGCACCTGCTCGACCTGACCAAGCTCGCCAACGACGGAGCGACCGTGATCAGCCTCGTAGCAGCTCGCGCCGACGACGTCGACCGCCTCTTGGCGGCGCTGCCCAATTTCACATCGGCTTGGGTGCGCAACCTCAACGCCGATTGCCCCGTCCGTCAGGCAACGACGGAGCCCGGCCTCTCCAAGGGTGACGCGATCCCCGGCCGTTGTTGGAGGGGCCACAACATCGTCTCCGAGAGCCAGGGCGCCTACGCACCCGGCGAGGAGCCCCAGCCCGGCTTCATCGGCCTGGCCGAATACACCGCCTCCGGCTTCGATGTCACC
>JBKJYP010000095.1:0-3993 GCA_046715695.1 Actinomycetota bacterium
CTGCACCTGCGAAGTAGACGGCGCACCCCAAACCCGCGAAGAGTCCACCGCCGGATGGGCACCCCGCACCACCCACCACGACAACGCGCACTCCCAAAAGATGGAGCTAAGAAGATGAGCTGGGAACCACAAGACGACGCACCCAACGCCGAATGGATCGTCTACGGCGAAACCGGCGAAGTCATCGGCACCTACGGCCAGGACGAGTACCGCGCCAAAGAGGCTGCCCGCGCTTGCGGCGGCCGCGACCTTGGCATCGTCGCCCAGTATGTGGAGGTGGGAGGATGAGCGTCAAGACCGCAGCCAAGGGCCTGACCTTCACGCACAACGGCCACCGCTACAAGCTCGACGGCCTCCCCGTCACCGGCGTAACGACCCTCATCGCCCACGGCCTCCCCAAGCCGGCACTCGTGCGATGGGCGCCGCGCGTCGTGGCGGAATGGGTTACCGACCTCGAGAACCGCGCACGGCTCGACGAGCTCCTCGCGGGCGATACCGAAGCCGCCATCCGCGAGCTCAAGGAACTGCCCACAAAGGTACGCGACGAAGCGGGCGTCCGCGGCACCGCCGTCCACGACCACGCCGAAGTCCTCCACAACACAGGCGAAGCCATCGACGTACCGGAAGACCTCATCCCCTACGTGGAGGGCTACGTCGAGTTCCTCGACAAGTGGCAGATCACCACCCTCCTGACCGAGCGGCCGGTAGCCAGCCGCAAAGACTGGTACGCGGGCAAGTTCGACCTGTTCTGCACCTCGCCCTTCCTGGCCGGCGGCAAGCCCGTCCAAATCGACCTCAAAACCTCCAAGGGCGTGTACGGGGAGACTGCACTGCAGACAGCCGCCTACGCCAAGGCTGAGTTCTACATCGACGAAGACGGTAACGAGCACCCGCTCCCGGAGATTGCTGCCACCTACGTGGCGCACGTAACCCCTGACGGCACCCATCTCTACGAGCTGGCCAGGGACCGCGGGCAAATCGACGAGCACTACCAGATGTTCCTTGCCGCCGCGTACATCCATAAGACCGCGAAGGTCCGCGACGCGATCATCACCGAACCACTCACCATCCCCACCACCGAAGGAAACGTAGCAGCATGAGTGAAGTAGCAATCAGCCAGCAGTCAGGCCCGGCCGCCCAGTTCGGCGCCGCAGCAATCCCGCCGACGGCCACGACAATCTCGCTCATGGAGTGGGCGCAGGAACTCTCAGCCGCGCACCAGCTGGGCACCGCACTGTGCGGAACCGAGTTCGTGCCGTCATCATTCCGAGGGAAGCCCGAAGCTGCAGCCGCCGCGATCCTCGCCGGGAAGTCCCTCGGCCTCGATCCAATGAACGCCCTGGCGAACATCTTTGTCGTCTCCGGCCGCCCATCCATGTACGCCCGCACCATGGCCGCGCTGGTCCTGCAAGCTGGACACACCATCCGCCGCGTACAAGCCACGGAACAGAGCGTCATATACGAGGGAAGGCGGAAGGGTGACACCACGTTCACCCGTGTTGAATGGACCATCGCCCGTGCGCAAAAGGCTGGCTACACATCGAACAAGAAATACCAGTCCGACCCCATCGCCATGCTAACGGCAAAGTGCCAGGCGGAAATCTGCCGGGTCATCGCCCCCGACGTCCTGACCGGTATCGCCGCGACGTCGGTAGAAGAGGTGGAGCTGGATGACCTCGGCGAGACGGGGGCCAGCACCGCCGATGAGGCTCCTAAGGCGAAGCGGACCATCACCCGGAAACAGCAGCCCGCACCGGAGCTCCCTGCCGCCGTGCATGATGCGCCCACCGCCGAAGACGAGCCGTCCGAGCCGGAACCCTCGAGTGATCCGATCACCACCGCACAGCTCACCAAGCTCAACATCATCCTCCAAGAGCAAGGTCGGACCGATCGGGACGACAAGCTCAACTACCTATCCACGTACCTGGGCCGCTCCATTGAGTCATCCAAAGACCTCACCAAATCCGAAGCCCACCGACTTATCGACGAACACGAAACGGAAGCAGCGTAACCATGACCGAGAAGGTTGAAAAGGACTGGCTGAACGCTGACGCCAAAGAATCCGAGTATGAGTTCGTTGCCGAAGTTGAGTGGGAGGACCAGTCCTACCAGTTCGACATGACGCGCGTTTACCTCCACAAGCCCACGGGTGAGCTCTATTACGCGGAGGACAGTGGGTGCTCCTGCCCCTCGCCATTCGAGGACACCACCACGGACGACCTCAAGCCCATCATGCGAATGCAGGACTGGTACGACCATGTCAAGGACCGGACCATTCAGGCCGACCCATCCAAGGAATACCAGTACCCGGACCCAACGCCCACCAGCGCGCTCGACGAAGCCGAGACGGCCCGACGCGCAATCGCATCCCTCATCGAGAAAGCAGCAAAATAACCATGGCCAGCGAAACCATAATCACTCTGATCGGAAACCTCACCAACGACCCGGAGCTGAGGTTTACGCCTTCAGGGTCCGCCGTCGCGAACTTCACTATCGCTTCCACCCCGAAGACATTAGACCGTCAGTCCAACGAATTCAAGGACGGGGAGACGCTGTTCCTCCGCGCCTCAGTCTGGCGTGAGATGGCTGAGAACGTCGCCGAGTCCCTCACCAAAGGCATGCGCGTCGTGGCACAGGGCCGCCTCAAGTCCCGCAGCTATGACACCAAAGAGGGTGAAAAGCGCACCGTCATCGAGTTCGAAATTGACGAGATCGGGCCCAGCCTCAGGTTCGCGAACGCAAAGGTCAACCGCACGCAGCGCAGCAGTCAGGGCGGCCAGGCCAGTGGCGGCGGCAATCAGGGCGGAGGCTTTGGCGGCGGCCAGCCCGCCGCGCAGGAAGACCCGTGGGCCACACCAGGCGTATCCAATGCTGGCGGCTGGGGCAACGGCCCCGACTCAGAGCCGCCATTCTGACCCTCTCTTTTTTGCCCAACGTGTTCAGTGTTCACACAATCAGGAGACGCCATGAGACACCACACCAACGCCAGCGGCAAGTGGAAGATCGAGTCCGGAACCGACTTCACCACCGGCCGGCCCATTTGGAAGACCACTCCCCCACGCTTCATCTACGGCCCGCACGCCGAAGGTAAGCGCTCCTTCGAAACCTACGACGAAGCCCTCGCCCACGTCCTCACATCCAAGGGCAGGAGACCCCTCGTCCTCGAATCCAAAACCCACATCGGCGAGTGGTTCTGGCTCCACCCCGGCGGCCAGTCCGGCTGGGAAAAGGACCGGGCCACCGCCCACGCCAAAGCCAACGGCACCCACACGGAAGCGGAGGTCGCCTGATGGCCAACACAACCCCTGACGGCCCGTCGATCTACCCCAACTGCGGCGACCGATCCGCCTACTACCGGCACCTCCGCAACGGAACCCCAACCTGCCGCCCATGCAGAGACGCGGCCGCCGCAGCAATGGACGAATACCGCCATAAAAACGGCCTCAGCAAAGCCCGCATCATCCCGGACGCGGTCATCGAACAGCACGGAATCAAGGTGAGGGCATGAGCCCGGTACGTGTCCAGCGGAAGCGGGCGAAAGGCTGGCGAATGCCAGAGAACACCGTGAGCGTTTGCCGGCCCGGTAGATGGGGCAACCCGTTCCCGATTGGAAGTACCGCATGGATTCCAGTGGATGACTCAGGGCACTGGACCAAGAAGCCCCACGAGCCACTTACCCGCCAACAGACCGTTGACTGTTTCCGATTCTCCACTGAGTTTGCCATCAAGGCGTACCCCGGATATCTCGACGAACTCAGGGGAAAGAATCTCGCGTGCTTCTGCCCACTGGATCAACCGTGCCACGCGGACGTGCTGCTGGAACTGGCGAACAAGCCATGACCCTCACCCGAATCCGGCCGCGCCCCGCACCGATCACCGAAGTCCAGATCCTCAAGGCCCGGTACGACGAAGCCCGACAGATCAAAGACGCATGGGACTGGCGATACAAGCGGGCACTGCATGAGCACTCAGACGCCATCCGGAGCGGCGGAG
>JBKJYP010000096.1:0-6671 GCA_046715695.1 Actinomycetota bacterium
ATCGTTCTCGTTTTCCCTTCGGGGGGCGCGACCGAGACGTTGTTGATGGCGGCCGTCACCGCCAAAGGCGCCACGACGATAGAGAACGCGGCGCGTGAGCCCGAGATCCAAGACCTCGCATCCTTCCTTCAGGCATGCGGAGCTCAGATCGACGGCGCGGGAACGCCCTCGATCACTATCGAGGGTGTCGAGACGCTCTCCCCGGTCGATCACTCGGTGATCTCGGATCGCATCGAGGCAGGCACCTTCGCGATTGCTGCAGCGGCTACGCATGGTGACGTCACTCTCGAGAACGTGGAGCACCGGCATCTCGAGCTCCCGCTACAGAAACTGGAGAAGCTGGGGGCCGAGGTGACCCGCGGCAGCGATGGGGTCAGGGTCGCGATGCGGAAGCGGCCCGACGCGCTGGACCTTGTAACGCTGCCCTATCCGGGCTTCCCCACCGATCTGCAGCCACTGATGATGGTGCTGCTGGCTAAGGCCGAAGGCTCGTCGATCCTCACCGAGAACGTTTTCGAGTCGAGGTTCATCTTCATCGACGAGCTCAACCGGATGGGTTGCAAGATCAGGGTCGAAGGTCACCACGCGGTCATCCGGGGAGTCGAAGCACTTTCGGGGGCCCCCGTCCGCGCTCCGGACATCCGCGCTGCGGCCGCGCTGGTGGTTGGTGGGCTGTGCGCGGGGGGCCGGACCGAGGTCTACGACACCGGTCACATCGAGCGCGGCTACGAGCGTTTCGAGGAGAAGTTGAAGGCTCTCGGTGCCTCCCTCGAGGTGGTCGAGTCCTAGTCCGAGCCATGCTGATCCCGAGGTGGGTCCTCTCTATCGCGATCCTGCTGTTGGCTTTCCCGTTCGCCTCGGGCGCCGAGAGCGCCGGCAAGCGCGGCCCGGGAGCCGTTGCCGGCACCATCGTGCTGATCCCGAAGAGCTCTGATCCGATCACGGTCGAAGGACTGCACAGCTATTACGGAACGATCGAGCTCCGAGAGGCCTCCGACGGCATCGTCGTCGTCGACCGGCTCCCACTCGAGAGATACCTACTGGGTCTCGACGAGGTTCCTTCCGACTGGCCGGTCGAGGCCTTGCGCGCCCAGGCGATCGCGGCACGGACGTACGCCCTCTGGACGCTCGCTCAACCGAGAGGGGGAGCGGCGGCCACCTACGGTTTCGATATCTGCGCGTCGGTGCAATGCCAGGTGTTCTCGGGCGCTGATGTCGTGCTCGAGGGAGGTGAGCGCTGGGTCGATGCCGTTCTCGCGACCGCCGGGCAAGCAGTCCTTTTCCGCGGCGACCCCATCCTTGCCCGCTACCACTCAACCTCTGGGGGCATGACGCTCGATAAGGAGGATGTGTTCACGTCGGAAGGTCCTTACCCGTATCTCAAGTCGGTGCCGAGCACCACCGAACGGGGCTCCCCGATCTATCGCTGGCGCGTCCGGTTCCCCCTGCGCCGATTGGAGGTCATGCTCCGTGGTGCCAACCTTCTCTCTTCGCCTCTCGTCTCTGCGGAGACCGTGCCCAGCTCCCAAGGCCTCCACTATCCAGATGTCTCATTGACCACATCCGAGGGGACCTTCTTGATCGATGCGGAGCAGCTACGCGATGCGGTTCGGGACGCGGCTCCTGAGCTCTGGCCCGGCTCCTATCCGTCGCTCCGGCCCGACGGGAACCCCCTGCCGGAAACGTTGCCGTCCAACCGGTATGACATGACGACACGCGACGGTGTCGCTCGGATCCTCGGCCGGGGCTGGGGGCACGGTGTGGGCATGTCGCAATGGGGTGCCTACGGGATGGCGAGAGCGGGAGCGGATCGCGCCACGATCCTCGAGCACTACTACACGGGTGCTGCGGTCGGCCCCGTTGTAGCCACCGGCGATCTGAGTGTCGGCGTTGCTTACGCTCTCGATGAAGTGGTGGTGAGCGGCGATTTCTCGATCGAGTCGGAGGGTGAGCCCGTTGTCGAGGATGCGCTCGGAACCTGGCGTTTCACCTCCGCCGGAGGAGCGACCGAGATCCGGCCCCCCCAGGGTTTCGGTCTCCGGTTGCGGGTCGGGGTCGTCGAGGCACCCGAAAAGATGGAGCCGGGGGATACGGCCACGATCGATTTCGCGCTGTCGAAGCCGGCGCGTGTGGCTATCGCCGGCAGCGAGGAGGATGCCCCGATATTCGATGCCGGGACCCAGTCCCTCACATTCACGGCTCCGATGGAACCGGGGACCATCGAACTCGTCCTCGAGGCGGCGGCCGGGCCCGAGAAGGATTCGAGCGAGCCCGTCTCGATCGAGGTGGTTCCGCTATCGTCGCCCACCGCCCAGGCGGCCCCCGCTCCCGAGCCCTCGCCCCCCAGCTCCAATATCCAGTGGGTGGTGCTTGGTTTGGCTGCCATCGTCTTGCTGGCTCTGGTGGTTACGATTAGGTGATGAACCCGGCCCCCGTCGTCTCACTGGAAGACCAGGTGAGAGATGCCCTCGAGCTGATCCGCCCGGCCATCCAGATGGACGGTGGGGATATCCGTCTCGAAAGTGTCTTGGGCGGGATCGTCACGGTTTCACTTCTCGGGACGTGCGAAAGCTGCCCCATCTCACCCGTCACACTCAAGCAAGGGGTGGAACGTCTCTTGCGTGAGCGTGTGCCGGGCGTCACTTCCGTACTCGCGATCGAGGCTTAGAAGGGCGTGAGCTCCGACGACCTAGTCGAGCGCGCCCTCGCCGGTGAGCGATACGCCATCGCTCGACTTATCTCTCTCGTCGAAGACGGTGGGCAAGAGCTCGGGCCGGCGATGGAGAAGATCTACCCGAAGACAGGCTCGGCCTATTCGGTCGGGATCACCGGGGCGCCGGGGGCCGGGAAGTCGACCCTCACGGAGAAGCTGATCGGTCGCGTCCGTCGAGACGGCCTCGAAGTCGGAGTGCTTGCTGTTGACCCCTCGAGCCCGTTCTCGGGAGGTGCGCTGCTGGGGGATCGCGTCCGCATGCAGTCGCACGCGACCGACGAGGGTGTGTTCATCAGGTCGATGGCGACGCGGGGCCACCTGGGAGGGATCTCGCTCGCTACGCCCGAGGCCGTGCGCGTCCTTGACGCTACCGGGAGCCGTGTCATCCTCATCGAGACCGTAGGTGTCGGGCAAGCTGAGGTCGAGATCACAGATGCGTGCGATACAACGCTTGTCGTGCTCAACCCAGGCTGGGGAGACTCCGTTCAGACGGCGAAGGCCGGGCTCATGGAGATCGCAGACGTCTTCGTCATCAACAAGGCGGACCGTCCGGGCGCAAAGGACACCGTGCGCGAGCTCAAGCAGATGCTCCAGATGACGGATGCGGCGTGGAAGCCTCCGGTGGTCGAGACGATCGCGGTCAAAGGGGAGGGTATCGACGACCTCTGGGCGGCAGTCGAGAAGCACAGGGCGCATCAAGAAGAGACCGGGTCCCTCGAGGGCCGCCGCAGACGACGCATAGAGCGCGAGCTCAAAGAGATCGTCGCCGAGAGATACCGGGCCAGGGTCGATGCCGAGGCTACCGACGAGCTCAAGTCACTCACCGAAGAGGTGCTGGCACGGCGGCTCGATCCGTACTCGGCCGCCGACCAACTCGTCGAGCGCCTTCGGGGCTAATCTTCGGGAATGACGACAGGGCAGGAGATCACCGACGTCCTTTCGTCGCTTTCCCTATTCGCGGACCTGACCCGGCCTCAGCTCGAGGTCGTCGCTCATAGCTTCGAAGAGCAGATGTTCAATCCGGGTCAGAGGATCCTGCGGCAGGGGTTCGCGGGGTCGAACTTCTTCGTGATCATCGACGGTGAGGCTTCCGTCCGCATCGACGGCGTCCAACGCTCGACGCTCGCTCGAGGCGATTTCTTCGGTGAGATCTCTGTCCTCCTGGGCGAGACCCCAAGCGCGGACGTGCTCGCTGTGACACCACTGCGCTGCCTCGCTCTCCCCGGTCCGGATCTGACCGAGTTCCTCGTCGCCTATCCCCGGGTGATGTACCGGATGCTGAAGACGGAGGCCAATCGGCTCCGAGC
Organism: Actinomycetota bacterium; assembly: GCA_046715695.1. Lineage (GTDB taxonomy): Bacteria > Actinomycetota > CADDZG01 > CADDZG01 > WHSQ01 > DATLNM01. The sequence goes on from JBKJYP010000096.1 coordinate 4,021, forward strand.
TGCGGTCTCGTGGCAGGGGTAGAAGAGCGTCCCTTCCCTCCCGGCTCCTATCCCGTTGTCATCGTCGGGAGCGGCCCCGGGGGATTGCAGCTCGCGTACTCGCTTCAGCGGCTCGGCGTGAAGGCGGCGGTGCTTTCTGCAGACGAAGGCCCCGGCGGTATGTTCCGACGCTTCCCGATCTTCCAGCGCCTCATCAGTTGGACGAAGGCGTTCGCCCCCGTCGAGCACGATTCCCGCTCCTACGAGCGCTACGACTGGAACAGTCTCATCGGAGACACCCCAGGGATGCAGGCTCTTCAGGCCCCGATCATGGACGGCTCTACTTACTTCCCATCGCGCGAGGACATGGAGAAGGGACTCACGGCGTTCGCCGAGAAGGGCGGCGTCGCGGTGCGTTACGGGTGTCGCTGGGAATCAACCTCGTCGGTCGGAGACGATTTCATCCTCACGACGAGCGATGGCGAGTACCGGTGCGACGTTCCCGTTTTCGCTGTCGGGATGACGGAGTCTTGGAAGCCCGACATCCCGGGGATAGACCAGGTGCCTCACTACAGCGAGACGCGAGACCCGAAGACCTACGACGACAAGCGCATCTTCATCATCGGCAAGCGCAATTCGGCGTTCGAGCTCGCCGACGGGTTGTTGCCTCACGCCAGGCAGATGATCCTGGCCTCTCCCCGTCCCGCCACGATCTCGATCAACAGCTTCCACGTGGCGTCGGCCCGTGCGCGCTACCTGCAGGTCTATGAGGACTACATCCTCGGCGGCGGCAGCCTCGTGATCGATGCGGCGATACAGAGGATCGAGAAGACGGCAGATGGTTTCAGGGTGCACACGCAGGGCACAACCCAGGCCGGTGAAGAGATATTCGAAGTGGACGAGGTGATCGCGGCGACGGGGTTCACGACCCCGTTGGGCGACCTCCGGAAACTCGGCGTCGCTACCTTCAACCAGGACCGGCTCCCGGCACAGACCCACTACTGGGAGAGCTCGTCGGTCCCAGGGGTGCATTTCGCCGGCTCCGTCACGCAGGGTGCGATCGGATTGAAGAAGTACGGCATCCCCAGCGTGTCGGGGGCCGTGCAGGGGATGCGGTACAACTCGCGCGTCCTCGCCGAGCACCTCGCGGAGACGCGCTTCTCGACCCCGAGGTCCCGCCCCGAGATCCCTCCCGACGAGCTGGTCGATCGCCTCCTTTCCGAGGTGACGCATGGAGCCGAGGTTTGGATCCAGCGGTCCTACCTAGCTCGGATCGTCTCCTTCGAGGGAAACGCGTCGCGTGATGAAGGCATCCACCCCCTGGCCCACTTCGTCGACGATGACGGGCCCGATGGCGTAGCGATCACGTTGGAGACGGGCCCGGGAGGTGACATCTATCCCGCCCTCTACATCCGTTCGAAAGGCATGGTCACGGAGCACCTCATGGAGGGCAACAGAAGCTTCGATTTCGAGACCCCAGGACACAAGCGTGAGGTGCGGGGCCTCTTGAAGGCGCATATCAAGTGAGCCGGTCCTGCCCGTGAAAACGGAGCACGAGGAGAACTAGCCCATCTAGACTGGGCCCATGGACGAACAGCAACGTCGCTGGAAGGACCTTTACGACCGCGCCGTCATGCGCTCCGACGTCGATTTCGACACGCTTTCGAGCGTGCCCCTCGAGCCGTTGTATGGGCCCGAGGGCGGCATCGATGAGAGCATCGGCGTTCCCGGCCAGTACCCATTCACGCGGGGGATCTACCCGAGTGGCTATCGCGGTCGCCTCTGGACGATGCGTCAGTTCGCCGGCTTCGGCAACGCCGAACAGACCAACGCACGCTTCCGCTTCCTGCTCGACCATGGTCAGACCGGTCTGTCGGTGGCCTTCGATATGCCGACGCTGATGGGCCGCGACTCGGACGATCCGATGTCCCTGGGTGAGGTCGGGCGATGTGGCGTCGCGGTGGACTCGCTCGCCGACATGGAGACCCTGTTCTCCGAGATCGACATCGAAGCCGTCTCCACATCGATGACCATCTCCGGGCCGGCTCCGATGCTGTTCGCCATGTACGTTGCGGCGGCCGAGAAGCAGGGTGGTGACATCTCCAAGCTCGACGGCACCTGCCAGACCGACATCCTCAAGGAATACATCGCGCAGAAGGAATGGCTGTTCCCGCCCGAACCGCACCTCAGGTTGACCGCCGACATGATGGAGTTCTGCATCGAGAGTGTGCCGAAGTACCACCCACTTTCGATCTCCGGCTACCACATCAGGGAAGCCGGCTCGACGGCGGCTCAGGAGCTCGCTTTCACCATCGCCTCCGGCTTCGCCCATGTCGAGCTTGGCTTGCGGAGAGGGATGGACGTGGACGACCTCGCCCCCGGGCTCTCGTTCTTCTTCAACTCGCACATCGACTTCTTCGAAGAGATCGCCAAGTTCCGCGCCGCCCGGCGTATCTGGGCTCGCTGGATGAAGGGCCGGTACAAGGCACAGAAGGAACGCTCCTGGATGCTGAAGTTCCACACGCAGACGGCCGGGTGTTCGTTGACCGCCCCTCAGCCCTATAACAACGTGGTGCGCACGGCGACCGAGGCCCTGGCTGCCGTGCTCGGCGGGACACAATCGCTGCACACGAACTCTCTGGACGAGGTGTTCGCTCTCCCGACCGATGAGT
>JBKJYP010000097.1:0-2672 GCA_046715695.1 Actinomycetota bacterium
GGCCCCCCACCAACGGTGACGATCTTCATGGCAGGGCCGCTACCTTCATGGCAGGGCGGCGAGCGCTTCTTGGAGACGTTCCAGCTGCTCCACCTCTGCTACCGCAGGGAACAGGACCAACTCATCGCACCCTGCGTCTGCATATCCCTTCGCGAAAGCAACGATCTCCTGCGGCGTCGTGAGCATCTGTTCGACGATCTTCTCGGCGAACGGGCCCGTGAAGCCGTAGTAGTCGCGCATGTAATCGCGGCCGCGCTCTACCTCCGACTCGGACCCGAGAGCGAAGTAGCCCTGAGCCCAGAGCTTCGGCTCTCCGGGGCGGCCCGACTCGGCCCACACCACCCGCGTCCGTTCCGCTGCTCGCTGGAAAGCGCGGGGGGGACCACCTCCATGGACATATCCGTCTGCATAACGCGCGACACGGGCAAGAGCGGCGTCGCTTCCCCCGCCGACCAGGACCAGGGGGCCGTGCCGGCCGAGCTCTGACGCGAGTGGAGGCCCCGCCCAGTCGTTGGCCCAGGCGTCTCTCATCGCGCCTAGTTGCTCGGAGAAGCGCTCTCCTCGATCCTTGTGAGGCAGACCGGCATCCGCGTAATCGTCGACCCGTGCTCCAACGGCGAGGCCGAGAACCAGCCGGCCCCCCGATAATGCGTCGACGGTGGCCGCTTCCTTCGCCAGGACACCGGCTGCTCGCAAAGGGGCGATCACGACCATCGTGACGAGACGAACCCTCTCAGTGATGGCGGCTACCGCCGACAACAGGGCCATGGGCTCGAAGCTGTCGTATCGGATCCGATCGACGACGCCGACGCTCGAGAAGGGGCCCGAGTCCGCCCGCCTAGACCACTCGAGAAGGAGCTCAGGAGAGGTCTTTGGGACGGCGTTCGGCAGCCCGATGCCAACCTGCATGGCGACACAGTAACGTCGGCCCATGAGTCCTTGGCAAGCATCGGCCCGGCCGACCGAGTCCTGGAACAACTTCCGGTTCTCTCTGGACCGAGGGATCGCAACGGTGACGTTCGATCGTCCAGAGGTACTGAATGCTTTGACGTTCGAGGTCTATGCCGATCTTCGGGACCTCCTTACCGAGCTCGCGCTCAGGACCGACGTGAAGGTTTTGGTCATGACCGGGACGGGCCGAGGATTCTGCTCCGGCGGTGATGTTCACGAGATCATCGGGACCCTCGTCGAGAAGGAGGCGCGTGAGCTGCTCGAGTTCACGCGGATGACCGGTGCAGTAGTGCAGAGGATGAGGGATCTTCCGATCCCAATCATCGCTTCCATAAACGGCGTCGCGGCAGGAGCGGGGGCCGTGATCGCTCTCGCCGCCGACTTCCGGCTCTGTGCCGAATCGGCAACCTTCGCGTTCCTCTTCACGAAGGTCGGACTCGCCGGGGCGGATATGGGGTCTGCCTATCTCCTGCCGAGGATCGTCGGATTCGGGCGGGCGACGGAACTTCTGCTGCTCGGAGAGAACGTCGATTCCGCCCGGGCCCAAGAGATCGGGCTCGCCTACAAGGTCGTGCCGAACGGCGAACTCGTCGCAGCAACCATGGAGCTGGCGGAGAAGCTCGAGGCGGGACCCACCTTCGCCTACGCGGCTACGAAGGCGTTGCTTTCGAGAGAGATGGACACCGATCTCGCGAGTGCCCTCGAGCTCGAAGCCATGACCCAAGCGCTCCTTATGCAGACCCGGGATCACCGAGAGTTCTACAAAGCATTCACCGAGGGGCGCCAGCCGGATTGGAGGGGCAGGTGACCGCGGCCCATCAGATCATCAACCCGCCTTCTATGGCCCCGGCACAGGGCTTCGCGCACGCGGTCGTCGCCGCTCCGGGACGGACGATCTACATCGGCGGCCAAGCAGCTCACGACGGGGCGGGCGAGCTCATCGTGGGCGGTGTCATCGCCCAGTTCGACGCGGCCTGCGGGAACGTCGTCGAGGCATTGGCGGCAGCAGGTGGACGGCCCGAGCATCTCGTATCGATACAGATATTCGTGACCGATGCCGGGTCGTACAGGGGGTCGCTCAAAGAGCTCGGGGAGATCTACAACAAGCACTTCGGGCATCACTACCCAGCCGTTGCGCTCTTCGAGGTCTCGGGTCTGTTCGATCCCAAGGCTCAGGTCGAATTGATGTGCATCGCCGTCGTTCCGGACTAGGCGCTACTTGTAGAGGGATCTGGCGATGATGTCGCGCTGGATCTCTGAGGTTCCCTCGTAGATCCGGGTGGCCCTCACGTCCCTATAGAGATGCTCCAGCAGATGCCCGCGCTCGAGACCGGCGGCGCCGTGGATCTGTATCGCATCATCGATCACGTCCTGGGCGATCTCCGTGGCGAAAAGCTTCGCCATGGCAGCGGCCGTCGTGACTTTCGCGCCGGAGTCGTCGCCTGAGTCGTAACCAGAGGCGGCTCGGTAGACGAGAAGTCTGGCCGCCTCGACCTTCGTCGCCATATCGGCAAGCCTGTGTGAGATGGCTTGCATCTCGCGGATCGGCTTCCCGAACGCCTCGCGTTCCCCTGCGAAAGCGATAGCGGCGTCTAGTGCGGCCTGAGCCATACCCACCGCGAACGCGCCGACGCTGGGGCGGAACAGGTCGAGCGTTCTCATGGCGACCTTGAACCCGGCATCTCGTTCACCCAGCATCTGAGTCGCCGGTACCCGAACCC
>JBKJYP010000098.1:0-3600 GCA_046715695.1 Actinomycetota bacterium
GTCTCGATAGCCGGCTAGACGATCTTCTAAGGGCCCGGCTTTTGGCCGGGCCCTTTTTCTATGTCGCTATCGATCCGCCAATGCTCGGGCCTGACTCGCGAGACCCGCCATCCCCAGCTCCTCCGCCGCCGAGATGCTCTCCCTGATGAGGGCTTCTGCTTCATCCCTGTCTCCCGGTTCGTCACGGGTCAACAAAGCCTGCGCGTGCCAGTAACGATTACGCGCAACCGAAGCCCGGGCCCCCATGCTTGTCTCGAGCTCGTGCCCTGATCGGAAAAGGCTGTCGGCGGCGTCCACATCGCCCATCACGTACTTGAGGATCCCCAGATGAGTGTCGAACGCCGCGCCGCCCCCAGCCCTCGCCGCAACGATCATCGTCCCTGAATGAGGTTCGATCTCCTCGTAAGCGCGCTCGGCAACCGCCTTGTCGCCTGCAGCAGCGATCGCCTCTGAATAGAGCGCCAGCCAATAGACGCGGACCGGGTCATGAGGAAGGAGATCGAGGACGTCGGCCCCGAGTTCCTCGAGGAACCGACTGACTGCCTCCGGATGGCCCTGGTCCGCCTGGAACAGCGCCACCGCCGACAAACCCAATACCCGCGACGATGGGTTCTCGAGTAAAGGCTCGGTTGCCTGCACTCCCTCTTCGTACCTGCCCTGCTCTCTCAAGATCCACGCCTTCCTGCTCGCATGGAGAAACACGGCCTCGTAATGCGAACTTGCATTAGCGAGCGCCTCGTCGGCCAAGCGAAGAGCGTCGTCGAATCTGCCCTCGAGAAGCGCAAATGCGGCGGCCTTATCGACGAGGAGGGTGTGGGCGAACCTGGAGTTCAGCTCATCGGCCACTCGATGCAGCTCATCGGTTGCTTTGTCGTACCCGGCCCGGTCACCTATCTCCACGAGGGCATCCAACCGGAAAGCCATCCCCAACAGCAACGACCGGTCGTCTCCTGCACTTTCGGCGAGAGGAAGAAGCTCGCCGATCAAGGCAAGCCTGGCGGGGACATCAGGATGCCCCACCATGCAGCTGACGCACGAAGACAGGGCGGCGATCATCGGCTCCGGTTCTCCCGTCTCGCGGGCCAGCTCGAGTGCCTGCTTAGCCACCAGCAAGCCTGTGGGGCCGCTATGTTCCGCGAATGCCTCGTACTGAGCGAGCCGTGCGAGGAGGGTTGCCCTGAGAGCGGGACCCCCATCCCCCAGAGCCTCTAACGCTTCCTCACACAGGCTGCGCACTATCGGATCCGGTTTGTACATCCCGCCGATCCCTGGATAGGCGCGGGCGGCCAGTGCCAGATTCTCAGCGGAACCGATCGCGCGAGCATCCTCTGCGGCGAGCAGTGCCGCTTCTCCCGCAGACTCACGGTCGCCTAACTCTCGGTGTGCAGAAGCCAGCGCGATGAGCAACTCAACGCGACGAGTTCGGTCGGGAGGACTATCGAGCTCGAGCACCTCGATGCCCCGTTTCAAGTGTGCGACGGCTTCCTCGTGGGCCAGATGCTCGATCGCCTCTTTCCCGGCGGCGAGCGCGTAGTCGGCGGCCTTTGCGATCCCGCCGTCGAGTGCGGCCTCCGCGAAGTGGTGCGCCAAGGCCGTTCTCGTTTCGTGCGACTCAGCAAGGGTTTCGATCGCCTCTCCGACCCGTCTGTGGAGCCTCATCCGCCGTGCCGACGAGAGCTCTGAGTACAAGGTCTGCCGCACGAGCGCGTGAGAGAAGGTGAAAGACCCGCCCGATGCCTCCGCGATCAAGCCGGCCCTGGCAGCCTCTTCGAGCGCATCGATCATCGCGTCGGAGTCTCGACCCTCGGCGAAGACCGGCTCGAGGACGCGCATAGAGAAGTTCGGGCCTACGACCGACGCGATAGCAAGCACGCGATTGGCATCTTCGCTGAGTCGAGATAGTCGCCGAGTGATGACATCGCGCACCCCCTCCGGCAGGTCCTCTTCACCCGGAACGAGACGTGTTTGCCAGCGTCCGTCTTCTCGGAAGATCACGCCACCCTCGACGAGATGCCTAAGGACCTCACCCAGGAAGAAGGGGTTGCCGTTCGTTTCCTCATGCAACATCCGGACGAGCTCAGCCTCTTGTTCGTCCAGGGATTGGTCGGCCGTTTCCGCGACGTAGGTGGCGACACTTTCCACATCGAGACCGCGGATCGGCACGCGCTCCATAACGGTTGAGTCACGACGCAGGTCCGCGAGCGTTTCGGCGAGGGGGTGCTGACGGTCGATCTCAGTGTCGCGATAGGTCCCGAGGATGAGGCCGGCGAAACCTGCGTGACGCGCGAGATGACGGAGTAGAAGCAGAGTCGAGCCGGCTGCCCAGTGAAGGTCGTCAAGGACGATCAGCAACGGGTGGCGAGCCGCGGCGTGTCCCAATAGATGAACGACAGCATCGAAGAGCTGATCGCGTTCCTCTTCGGGATCCCCGGACCTCTTGACGCTCAATGGGAAACGCTCTGCGAGATCGGGAAGCAGGCGCGCCAGGTCGGCGAGCTTCGTCCCCATCGCAAGGTTCAGCTCACGATTCGGAAGCGAGTCGACGAGATCCCGCAGGGCTTCGGCGAAAGGTTGATAAGGACCGCCGAGGTTCTCGTCGCAGCGACCGTAGAGAACCGTTGCCCCTTCGCCGCGGGCGCTTGCGGCGACCTCGGCGGCCAATCTGGTCTTGCCGATGCCCGGCTCGCCGGCAAGGAGAACGATCCCGAAGGCGCCCCCAACGGCTTCCTGCCACTTGGCTTCCACCCGAGCCAGCTCGGAGGCCCTCCCGACGAAGGCTTGCCCGCCGGCGAAATCGAGGGCAGAGGGCATCGAAGCGCTCTCGACTTCAGTCGCTTCGCGAGACTCGGGTTCCACTCGCGACAGCAGCTCGAACACCCGCTCTTGGCGGGCCAATCCCTTCAGCTCGAACGTGCCCAGATCCGACAGTTGCAGCGTCGCAGGAAGCGCGTCGCGGACCAGCTCCGTCGTGGCTTGCGAGAGCAGTACCTGACCTCCCTGAGCGAGAGCACGCAGGCGCGCGGCACGGTTGACGGTCGGTCCATAAAAGTCGTTATCCCTTTCGAAGGCCTCGCCTGTATGTAGCGCGATCCGCACGCTGATGGAGAGCCCCGAAGGCCATTCCTCTTGTTCGAGCGCGCTCTGGAGTTCACGGGCAGTCGAGACGGCTTCGGTGGCACGCCGGAACACTGCCAACATGGCGTCTCCCTCACCCTTCTGCTTGACGAGCACGCCGCCACCCGCCTCGACGAAGGTCGCGATCAGCTCGTCGTGACGGGTGAGCGCGACATCCATCCCTTTGGAGTCTCGCTCCCACAATGCTGTCGATCCCTCGATGTCCGTCAGCATGAACGTGACGACTCCGGTCGGGATCTGACGTGCCTGGGACGAAGCGCTCTGCTCGTTTTCCACCGCCCGGATACTAAGAGCGGCTCGCTGTGCTCGGGTAGGCTCGCCTTTCAAGCCGAAGCAAGATAGGAGCGGACATGCCCGACGCAGTGATCGTTTCAACCGCGCGTACCCCCATAGGTCGAGCCAAGAAAGGCTCCCTCGCGGACGTTCGCCCTGACGACGTCGCCGCTTTCGCCGTCCAGGCCGCCC
>JBKJYP010000099.1:0-2942 GCA_046715695.1 Actinomycetota bacterium
CCCCCGAGCCTGTCGACCAGCCGGGCGGCGAGCTCGAGGTTGACGGGGTCACCTTTGCCGAGACGACCTAGGGTGGTCCGTGCCAGCGTTTCGGGGATCACGTCAGCGATGAAGCTTCGTCTCATCGTGTCCCGCGCTGTGAGGCAGACGCCGCTCACCGACACCGAATCCCCCGTCTTCAGGGAACGAGCCAGGTTGCCGCACTCGACCTCGAGCTCGAGGATGCCCTTGCGGTCCTTGGCACGCTTGATCTGCCCGCGCTCGACGACTATCCCGGTGAACATCTATCTGTTCCGACCGCTCGCCGAAAGAATAATGCCAGTCGCCGAAGGCGACTCGCCCTCGACTCCCGGCGGAGCCGTGCCGACCGGTCCTTCGACTTCGAGCACGGTTAACACGTCGTCGCCGAGTTTCTCAACCACTGATGTTCGGAACACCAGGGCCTCTGACATCGTTCCCACCCCTAGGGGGCCGATCATCGGGCCCGCGCCCGTGACCTTCGGCCCCCGGTAGATCTCGACTCTACGCGCGATGCCGTCTCGGAGGAGTGCGGTCGCCAGCTCGGCTCCACCCTCGGCCGTTATCTCCAGCCAATCCCGTGCCGAGAGGGCATCGATCAAAGCCGCCAGATCCACGCCCGAACCTCCCGGCCCCACCGGCAGGACGATCACCTCGGCTCCGGCTTCCTTCCACTCGGTCTGGCGGTCATGAGGGGCGAGTGACGTCGTCCCCACGATGACCTCACGATCTCCTGCTGCGAACAACCGCGCCGTTGCCGGGACACGCCCCCGGCCATCGGCCAAGATCACCGCCGGTTGCCGCACAGGACCTTCGACATCACGAACGTTCAGCTCGGGGTCATCGGCGAGAACCGTTCCGGACCCGACGAGGAGAGCGTCGGTCTCGCATCTCCTCTTGTGCACGCGCTGACGGGAGAAATACCCGGTCACCCAACGCGACGACCCGTCTGCTGCAGCGAGACGGCCGTCGAGGGTTAGGGCCAGTTTCAAGGTGACGAGGGGGCGTCCCGTGGTTCGTTGATGGACGTAAGCCGCGATCTGCGCCCGAGTGCGCGTTTCCCCCGGGCCGACGATCACGTCGATCCCTTGCTCCCGCAGTGACGAGATGCCCCTCCCGGATACCCGCGGGTCCGGATCCTCGATAGCGACGACGACGCGTCTGATCCCCGCAGCCACGATCGCATCCACGCAGGGCGGGGTGCGGCCCTCATGCCCGCACGGCTCGAGCGTGACGAACAGATCGGCGCCGCGGGCATCGATCCCCCCAAGGGCGTCCACCTCTGCGTGGGAGGTGCCTACACCCATGTGCGTCCCGGTCCCGAGGACCACTCCGTCTCGGGCGACGACGGCACCGACCCTCGGGTTGGGGGAAGTGAAGGGCGCGATCATGGCGGCATCGAGTGCTGCAGTCATGAGCTCACGATCCGTGGCCATCGTTCCTCCGTCCTGAACCTGCTCGGAATGATGGGGTGGGGACGACGACCAAGCCGCTGGCCCTAAGGCGCGGCGTCAGTCCTCGCCTCTTCTCCCATCCGGACTCGTCGCCGCCTAGTCTGCTTGGGATCCCGCCGAGGCGGTCTCCTAAGATGCGGCGCTTACCGTCGGTCCCGGGATCGCACCGGGTCAACCCATCTACTTATGCGAGACGGGTTCGCGGACTGTCACCGCCGGTCGGGGTTCTCACCCTGCCCCGAAGAGGCTCAACCTTTTCTTGCCCGGGAGTCTACTAGTCCTTGCGCCGGTCGACGGCGTAGCTGGAGCCTTTGGTCTTCTTGGCTACGTGCTTCATCTCCGAAGCGATCTCAGATGCCTCCCAGTGAGACTCGATCGGACGCTCGATGGTCGTCACGATGCCGATGGAGACCGTCGTTATCGGGAACTGATGCATCTTGTCCTGCCGGTCGGCGACCTCTATATAGCCACGCTTGACGTCCTTCGCGTCGGCCAGCTTCGCCACGCCCTTGTCCCATCGTTCGATGATCTGCTTCGCAGCGAGCTCGGCGACGTCAGGCTCGGTCAAGCCGATGAAGTCATCACCACCGACGTGCCCAAGGAACCCGTGGCCCGCGTCGAAAGCCTGCAATGCGTTGATCGAGCACTGGGCCAGGAGCTTGATGGCTTCGTCGCCCCGGGCGAACCCATAGTGATCGTTGAATGACTTGAAATAGTCGAGGTCGATGTACATCAGAGCGAACTGGACCTTCTTCGCGATACGGGTGGCGATCTCCTCTTGGATCTGGACGTTGCCGGGCAATTGGGTGAGCGGATTGGTCGCCTTCATCTCGCGAGATCGCCTGAGGGTCGACTTCACCCGCGCTAGTAGCTCGACGGGATCGAAGGGTTTGATCATGTAGTCGTCGGCCCCGGCGGTGAGACCCACCACCTTGTCGGCCGAAAGGGACTTGGCCGTCAGCATGATGATGGGGAGGTGTTTGGTCGCGATATCTGCCCGCAGCCGCTGGCACACCTCGTATCCATCTATCTTCGGCATCATCACGTCGAGCAGGACGAGATCGGGATGACTGTCGTGCGCTTTCTTGAGGGCATCTTCTCCGTCGCTGGCGGTCACGACCTCGAAGCCCTCTATCTCGAGGTTGACGGAGATGAAACTGACGATGTCTTGGTCGTCGTCGGCGACCAGCACGAGCTCGGGTCGAGAGTTCACCTTCCGCCCCCGCCCTCGTATGAGCCGGACAGCTCGTCGAGTCGCCCGCGTAGGCGCTTCGCTGCGGCAGCCGGATCCTTACCGTCGAAGACTGCGCTGCCGGCAACGAGCACGGTCGCCCCCGCCCCGACCGCTATGTCGACGGTCTCGAGGTTCACTCCCCCATCGACCTCTATCTCGGCCGAGGACCCACGCTCATCGCGCATGGTGCGCGCCATGGTGATCTTGGGAACGACGTCGTGGATGAACCTCTGCCC
>JBKJYP010000100.1:0-12810 GCA_046715695.1 Actinomycetota bacterium
GGCCCTCATAGGACACATTTCGAACCCTGAGTTCCTGGAGGGCCTGATCGATCTGGAACGACCACCTGGGTGATCGCCGCACCCGATGGCAGAAACTAGCGAACCGTCACCAGCAGCAGCGGGCCCACTCAGGGACTGACGTCGTCCTCAGTTCCAGCTACAGTGGGACTTGGACTGTTAGTGGGATTTAGGACCCTTCGGCCGGAGCCCATGGAGCGGTTCTGGTAACCGACAACGTTGAGGACTTGCCGATGCACGATGTCCGAGTGGAACCTGCCCCGGACGAATGAGCCTCGGTCAAGGCCCACACGAGGAGATCAGAACCGGTGCGCGATGGTGGCCCGCATGCGCTTGAGGCAGCTGCGCGCGGCGGCATCGCCTGGACGGCTGCCGGCGCAGGATCCCGCGACCGTCAGGCGGGAAGACGCGATCGGTGCGCTTGCGTCGTTGATGCTCATGCTCGGTCTTCTCGTAGACGGGTGGAACCACATCAATCTCCAGAACGGTGCGCTCGGCGGGTTCTTCACGCCTTGGCACGGGCTCCTCTACGCGGGCTTCACCGCATCCGCGGTTTGGGTCATCACGCGCAATCCGCATCTCTACCTCGAGGGACGTGAGGCGCAGCCCTACTACCACCGGGTGTTCGGGATACCGATGCGCTATCCCCTAGCGATGGCCGGCATCGCCCTCGCGACGGTCGGAGTGGCCGGCGATGCAGGGTGGCACACGGCTTTCGGGGAGGAAGAGGGCGTGGCGCGCGTGATAGCCCCCTTCCACCTTCTGCTGTTCGCAGGCGCCGCTCTCCTCGTGGCAGCACCGCTCCGTTCAGGTTGGCACGCGCCACACATCTATCCGCGCGACGCACCCCTCCGAGTGCTCTTTGCGCCTCTGCTATCGCTCGCGCTCGTTACGTCGTTGATGGCGTTCATGTTCCAGTGGCTTTCGGCTTTCCTGCTATGGGAGCCGTCTCTCCAGCTGGGAAACCTGCCTCCTGCGCTGGCGAGCCACGAGGCGGCCCACGGAACCGCTGAGCTTGCCGGGGCGGCGCGGATCCTCGTCACCAATGTGATCCTGCTGAGTCCCATCTTCCTCGCGCTGCGCCGCTGGTCCCTCCCGTTCGGCAGCGTGACCACCGTCTGGACGTTCGTCGCCGTCTATATGGCGACGTTGACGGAGTTTCGTTTAGGTGCATCGATCGTCGGCGCGATCGTCGGAGGTCTCGTCGCAGATGCTCTGATCGTCCGACTCCATCCGGACGAAACCAGACACCTGGCGTTCCGCGTGATCGGTGGCGTAGTGCCCGCCGCTCTGTGGACTACCTACTTCGCGGCCACCGCGTGGATCCATGGGCTCGTCTGGCCCGTCGACCTTTGGATAGGCACCATCGGCGTTGCCGCGATGACCGGGATCGCACTGTCGTTCTTGGCCGTACCCATCGGCCTGCCCGAGGGCCTGCGCGACATGCCTTCAGACATTCGTTAGTGGCCCTAATTGGACACATTTCGAACCCCAGCTTTATCCAAGACCTGGAGACCTTGCTGGAGGAATTGCCAATGGGCTGATTCTCATTTTACAAGGGCTCGCGTCCATCACCAAGCTCACGAGCCATCCGAAGACCCAATACCCGACTTTTTGCAGCCCTAGGTATTTTGAATGGATGACCGCGGCGCCATCAGCGAGAGGAGCAACTCTCCAGCAGTATAGAGATCCTGCTACGGCGCGCCGCCGGAGATAATGAATGAGGATGTATCTGAGGTGAGCATGCATAGAGCATTGAGAGCGGCGCTGGTCGGACTTGTAGCCCTCGGAGCGGCTGTTCAGAACCGACGCCCCCTAGGGCTGAGAGCAGCGAGGTCATTCTCAAGGAGGGTGACATCGCGCCGGCATTCGAATTGCCTACGAGCAATGGCCAGGAACTCTCGCTGTCGGATTTCCGGGGCAAGAAGGCCGTGCTCCTGTACTTCAGCATGGGCCCTGGCTGAGGGGGATGCATGTCGCAGGTGGTCGACCTGCATGAGAACGAGGACTTCCAACAGCTCGAGATTGAGCTCTTGAGCATCTCTCCAGATTCCGTCAAGGACTGGGGGAGGGAGGGTGCCGACTACGAGATCGATACTCCGATGTTGTCCGACGCGGACAACCAGGTGGCGACGGCCTACGACGTGATGAAGTGGGGCGTTGGAGCGGAGCCCGGTCACACCTTCGTCTTGGTAGATGAGGCTGGAAAGATCGCCTGGCTCCAGGACTACGGCTCACCCGAGAACGGCGGCCTGATGTATGTCGACCCGGACGAGATCGTGGACGAGATCGAGAAGCTTTAAGGATGAGTGCTGGTTGTGAGAGGGAGCCCTAGTGGCGGTCTCGACCGCCTCGCCCTGCCTTCGCCGCCAAGACTAGGTTGAGGGCCCATCGTCTCTGGGCGCCTGAATCTCGCGCGACTGATATACGAGAGCCGCGACCCCACCACGATGAATATGTCAGCAAGGTTGAAGGCTGGCCACCATCACAGGTCAAGCATGTCAATGACGCTCCCTCCACTCAGGCGGTCGGCCAGATTCGCGATGGCCCCACCCAAGATCAATCCCAGCGGGACCCCAATCGGAACCACTCGCCGCCAAGCGGCCATATCAACAGGGCGATAACAACACCGATAAGCGTCGCGAGGAGCCCAGGATGCGCGGTTTGACCTATACCGAAGGCAGCCCCGTTGTTACGCACTAGTCGGAGATCAATCACCTTTAGATCGATGGCCCTGTTCGAGAGCTGCCCTAGCGCCGCCGCCTTCGTTGCGGCATCTAGCGAAATCGCCACGGCCATAGCCGTGAGAAAGCGCGTTCTAGTCGTCATCACCCGACCAGGCTTCCCGGCCCTCCCGCACCGCGAGCAACGCGATTCCGAGGGCAGCAACGGGATCGGCCCACCACCATCCAACTGTCGCGTTCAAGAAGAGACCCATGAGCAGAATGACAGACAGCCACGAGCAAAGGAATGTCTCCGCAGCATCGGCTCGAAGCACCTGGCTGCCCATCTGCTCGGCCAAGTTCTTCTTGGCGAAGCCCAGGGCGGGCATGACGATGATGGAAACGCCGGCGACCGCCATACCAACAATCGAACTCTCCGGTTCCGAATTGGTGAGCAGGTCGCGTACGGATTCGAAGACGACGTAGGCAGCCAAGATGAAGAACGTGACAGCGATAAGTTTCAGGGCACGTCGCTCGCGCTCCTCGTCGGCCGCTCCTCGGAGCTGCCAGATCACCACGCAGGCTGCGAAACCTTCGATACTGGAATCGAACCCGAAGCCGACAAGAGCGATCGATCCGGCCGCTAGACCAGCTCCGATTGCTACTACGGCTTCGATGGCATTCCAGGTGATCGTGAAGTACTCCAGCCTTAGGGCTCGTCGGAGGAAACCCGGGCGTTCAGATGGAGCCAGGCCCATTACTTACCGCTCCCGAAGCGGGGACACATCTCGATGGCGTGACCATTGACCGCGAGGAGCTTTTCCACCGCGCGAAGAACCCCGGTTACCTCTTTGCTCGCAACGGCGTAAAAGGTCTGCCTGCCTTCAGGCCGATCGCTGACGAGCCCGCATCCCTTGAGGCATGAAAGATGCCCCGAGATGTTGCTTTGGGACCCTCCAATCTCCGACACCAGGTCCACGACTCTCTTCTCACCCTCTAAGAGCGACAAGAGGATCGACAGCCTGGTGCGGTCGGAAAACCCGTGGAACAGCGCCGCGGCTACCTGGGTATCCGTTGCAGTTGTAGTGGCCATCCGCACTCCTTATATCGCTATCTACCGATTATATCGGAAAACAACGATATATCGAGAATGCATCGGAGGGGGAGTTCGAATCCTCTTAGGGGTGGGCAGTCCGAACGGACGTCGGAACAGGTCGTCTAACAGGTCAGACAGCGCAGATCTCGCCACTGCGAATCGTTGTGGCCCAACGGGATTCGAACCCGTGCTACCGGCGGAGGTTGGTTTGTCGCCCTGACGAAGGGTTTCTCTGATTGCGGGCGACCAACCGCGATAGGAGTCCTTGAGCGCGTAAATACCGTTGTCTAGCAACGGAAATCCCTCACTCGACGAGAAACGGAGTGGAGGCTTGAGCTACCCGATCTGGTAGATCCGAAGCACCCCGAGCACCCCGGCGATAGCGATGGCCGCGAGCAGGAAAGCCAAGGCAAGAACGGTTTGACGACGCACTTAGAAGTTATTCCGCGAGATCCCGGCAGAGTTCGGTGATCCTGCGCTCGAGCTCGGTCAGGCCGTGGCCCTTCCCGACGCAAACGGTGACCCCGACCTCGCGCGCACGTTCCTCGACCTCGGGATCCAAGAAGGCCGTGTACAGGATGATGAACTGATCCGGCCTGCTGGCCCTGATCTTCTTGGCGGCATCGAGACCGTCCATGTCATTCATGCGGTAATCCATCACGACGACATCGGGATCGAGATCGGTGGCGGCAGCGATGGCTTCCTCGCCCGAGGAGGCTTGGCCGGCGACATCGAAACCGTCCAGCTGGAGCATGTCGGCGAGCATCTCGCGGACGTGCTCGGTGTCATCGACCACCAGCAAGGAGGTCATCGGGGCAGGCCTTTGTCCATCTTCTTCTTCGCTCCCAGTCGTTTCTCCACGTACTCCCTGTTCCTACGTAGCATCGTCACGAGCTCTTCGGGTCTCTCTATATACCGTCCGACGGACAGCTCCAACGACACGGCGCCCTGGTAGTTCGTCCGTCTCAGCTCGACAAGGAAACGATCGAGCGGGAGGACTCCCTGCTCCAGCTCGAGATGACCGTCGCGGCCGTCACCTGCATTGTCGGATAGGTGGACGTGAACCAGTTTGGGGGCGAGCGTTCCGTACGCCTCGAGGATGTCCTTCCTCGCGACTGTTACATGGCTGGTATCGAGTGCGACCCAGGGGCAGGCACGAACGAGATCCTTGGGGTCGAGCCACCTGTAAGCCCGCATCTGGCGCCCGGCGACCCAGAGCGGATACATCGTCTCGACCGCCACGGTCACGCCGGTCTCCTCCTTGAAGGCCTCGCTCTGCTTCGTGACCCAGCGGGCGAAGCTCCTCTCGTACAGGTAAGGGGGGTGAACGATCATGACGCCGGCCCCCAACTCTCGGCACATCTCGGCGCCCCGCTTGATCTTGCCGATCGGGTCAAGACCCCAGACACTCTTGGTGATCACCAGGAAGGGTCCGTGGACCGATGCGATCTTGAGGCCGCGCTCCTCCGCCAGGCGAAGGGGGATCTCGGGTTCCTGGGTCCTGGGGTCCCGGGTGACCATCAGCTCGATCTCTTTGAAACCCGCTTCGGCCAGCGCGTCCATGCTGCGCTCGAGGGCGAATGCCCAGAAGGGGCCGGTCGAACACTGAACGGAGATAGTCACCATGAGACCCTAAAGGAAGGGCGGGCGGGCTCGGCCGGACGCCGAAGAGGCCGAACGCGAGACACCTCCGGTGGTCGAGGCCGGAGGCGTCTCATCACTTTTCCAGGTCGCAAGGGCGGGTGGCTTGGGGCGGGCTGGGAGGCTCGTTTACGCGGCTAAAAAAGACCGAGTATTCCTGACATCCTGCCGGTGCGACTCTGCTTGTAGCTTCGGCAACTCGAACAGGTCCTTTAGAAAGAGATCCCGGTGGTCCCTGACGCCGGGCGGCCCCTAGCTACGGGCTAGCGAGTGCTTGCAGAAGTTTGCACTTCGGCTTGTGATGGGAAAGAATGGGGGCGTGAACCTCTCCCTCCTGCTGCGCGAGGCGGCGGGCCGAGCCCCTCAGAAGCCGGCTCTCATCAGCCCCGATGGGCAGGCCTTGACATACGAGCAGCTCGACGCCCATGCCGACCGCGTCGCCGCGGGCCTTGCGGGCGCCGGGATCAACCGCGGCGACCGGGTTCTGGTCCTGCTGCCCAACAGTCCCGAGTTCGTCGCCCTCTATTACGGCTGCCTCCGAGCCGGCGCCATCGTCGTTCCTCTCAACCCCGGCCTGTCCGATCCTGAAGTCCAGAAGATCGCTTCCGATTCCGGGGCGAGCGGGCTGATCGCCGAGGGAAGATCGATCGCAGGGGTGCCCGATATCCCGCACGACGACTGGTTCGAAGCCTCGGGAGGCCGCATCGAGGACGCTGCCGTCACAACCGACGACGTCGCGATGCTCGTATACACGTCGGGCACCACGGGCGAGCCCAAGGGCGTCATCCTGACCCACGGCAACCTTCGGTCCAACCTCCACCAACAGATGTCGGTCGACGACGGCGAGGTCACCGAAGACGACGTGATCCTTCTCGCTCTTCCCTTCTTCCACATCTTCGGGCTGAACGTCGCGCTGGGGCTCACGGTCGCCAACGCTGCCACCGGGGTGCTAACCGGCAGCTTCGATCCCGTCGATCTCCTTCGTTCTATCCAGGAGAACAGGATCAGCGTCATCTTCGGAGCCCCGCCTCTCTACATCGGGTTGATCTCGACGCCGGGCGCGGATCAGTACGACCTGTCGAGCGTGCGCCTAGCCGTTTCCGGAGCGGCCGCTCTCGCGCCCGAGATCCTCAACGGCTTCCGCGAGCTGTTCACGGTCGACATCTACGAGGGCTACGGATTGACCGAGACAGCGCCGGCCCTGAGCACCAATCGGGTCGGTGAGAAACCCAGGCCCGGGTCTATCGGCCGCACGATCCCGGGGATCGACCTGCGTCTCGTCGATGAGAACGGGGAAGAGGTCGATCTCGGTGACCCCGGCGAGATCGAGGTCCGGGGGCCGAACGTCTTCAAGGGTTATTGGAACCGGGATGACGAGACCGCCGCGGTTTTCCATGACGGATGGTTCCGCACAGGTGACGTCGCCGTGACCGACGAAGAGGGATACCTCTACCTGGTCGATCGGAAACGCGACCTCATCATCGTGTCCGGGTTCAACGTGTTCCCCTCCGAGGTCGAGCACGCACTCGAGGAGAGCCCCAAGGTGTTCGAAGCTGCCGTGATCGGGGTGCCTCACCCGTACACCGGCGAGTCTGTCTCGGCTTACGTGATCCTTGCTGAAGGTGAGTCGGCCACCGAGGCCGAGCTCCTGGCCGACGTCGAGACCCGGCTGGCGCGCTTCAAGTGCCCGAAGACGATCGAGATCGTCGACAGCTTGCCTCACTTGCTCACGGGGAAGGTTCTGAGGCGCGCCCTCCGCACCTGATCGCCCGCAGCAGCTCGGGCCTCAAGATCGTCACGCGTCGTCCCTCGTAATCCACGATCCCTTTCCGGCGAAGCCGGCTCAAACCTTTGCATGTCGTTTCCCGAGATGAGCCTGCGAGACGGCCAAGTTCGATCTGTCCCACAGGTAACTCCATCTCGATCACGTCGTCGTGCCGCTCACCCATGACTTCCGCAAGGTCGAGCAGCACGCCGGCGAGCCGCGTCAATGCATCCGCGGTCGCGTGCTCCAACACGCTTCGGTAGGACCCACGCAGTTGGGACGTGAGAGTCGTCAACTGCGCCGATTGGGCTGCTGGTGATTCCCGAAGCGCCGCTTCGGCGAGCTCCACGTCGAAGACCAGCGCTGTGGAAGGCGCGGCCGCTATCGCATCGACGGATGGCAGCGGGGTGTCTAGGGGCAGGAGCTCACCGATCAGCTCACCGGGCCACGCCAGTCTTAGGATCACCTCGGCCCCCGCGGTGTCGCGAGCCGAAAGCTTCACGAGGCCCCGGATCAGAAGCGCCAGGCGATCGCCGGAGCCGGCGAGCCATAGCGCTTCTCCAATCTCGAGCCTCCTAGGCACGGCGCGCTCGAGCAACCTCGTGCGGCGATCGATGGGAAGGGCAGCTAGAACCGGGTTTATGGTCCGGAGGGTCACGGCACACCTCATCTCTCGGGGAGCATGAGGGCGCGGTCGAGGTCGTCTAGGCCTCTCCTCTCCAACAACTTACAGTCGGTATCCGCCCGAGTCCAGGAGAATCAAGCCATGGGAGATGCAAGCGCGACCGAGCCGGGCCGGCGTTGGGCGCGCCTGGCGCTGTTCGTCGCCCCCGCGGTCGCCGTCATCGTGGTCTTGGGCCTCGCGACGGCCAAGTCTGGCGGCGCCCCGGCCCCGGGCGACCCGGCGCCGGAGTTCCAGGGGGCCCGGCTCGGAGGTGGCGGCACCCTCTCACTCTCGGACTTCGAAGGACGCCCATTGGTCCTCAACTTCTGGGCCTCCTGGTGCGTGCCGTGTCGCGACGAAGCCGAGATCCTCGAGAAGGCTTACGACACGTTCGGCGATGACATCAGCTTCGTCGGAGTAGACGTGCGCGACGCTGTTTCCGACGCGCTGGCTTTCCAAGAGGAGTTCGACGTGTCGTACCCGAGCGTGCGCGATGAGGACCAGCGCATCTATTCCGACTACGGCCTCACGGGCCAGCCCGAGACCTTCTTCATCGGCGCGGACGGAACGGTGATCGAACACGTCGCCGGCCCCTTGACGGAGCAGCGACTGTTCCAGATCCTCGATGTACTGGTATCCCGCGATGGCTGATCCCACCGTGCCGATCGCCTTCGCGGCCGGGCTGGTCTCGTTCCTGTCTCCTTGCGTCTTGCCGCTGGTGCCCGGTTACCTCTCCTACATGTCCGGGATCAGCGCTACCGACGAAGCGCCGGCGGCTCGTCGGGCGATCTTGCCGGCGATCTCCTTCGTCGCAGGCTTCACGCTCGTCTTCGTCGCCCTGGGCGTCACGGCTACTCTGCTCGGCTCCCTTCTGCGCGACCACCAGGAGTTGTTAACGAGGATCGGCGGCGTCTTCATCATCCTGATGGGGCTCATCTTCATGAACGTGATCAAGCTCCCGTGGCTGTACCGCGAGGCCAGGTTCCACCCCACCCCAGGTGCCGGCATCGGAGGGAGCGTCGTCCTCGGAGCCGCATTCGCGTTCGGTTGGAGTCCCTGCATCGGAGCCACGATGGGCGCGGTTTTGACGATGGCTGCGGGTCGCGGAGGAGGAGGTGGGGTTGGCGAAGGCGCCTTCCTGCTTGCCGTCTACTCGCTCGGGCTCGGTGTCCCGTTCATCCTCGCGGGCCTGGGCGTAGCGCGGCTGACCACAGCGCTGGCATTCTTCAGGAGACACATCCGCGGGATCAATCTGGCGAGCGGGGTCCTGTTGGTGGTTGTCGGGGTGTTGTTCGTGACCGGCGATCTATTCAGGATCTCGATATGGATGCAGCGGGGATTGACGAAGATGAACCTGGAGTTCTGGAGCTTCTAACCGGCACGGGCCTCGGAGAGCCCTATTTCACCTTCGCCGCCGCGAGGGCTGCCTGCTTCGTGAGAGCCAGTAAGAACAGTGCGTTGATGACGGATGAGCTGTTGTCCATGTCTAGGGCTTACCCAAGAACGGCCGAAAACCACCTACGTGATCGGGGTAGGTAAAAGTGACGACATACTTGGCTCACCAAATGCCCTTAGGGGCGATACCCCTCCTGGTAAAGGTGAATCTCCTGAAGCACCTCGTGTAGGTCTACCTCTTCATATGCACGAACAGCATCGGGATCGCCGGGGTTGTCGTGGATGTGAGTGAGACCACCAACCTCATCTTCGTGGCCAGGGTGCATGTCCTTCCGAAAGATCAGCTCGTTCCGCCCATCCTGGTAGTGAAAGTTGTAGAAGGTCTGTTCTAAGTCGGCGTTGATGGTGAGAGTGAACTCCATGAATGACTCATCCCAGAATTGCAGGCGCTGGTCATGAACAAACAGGCCAGTAGGGGTGTCCTCATTGGAACCAAGCAATTGAACATCGAGGTAATCGTTGACCAGGAATCCGCCCGACTCATCAATTAGGACCTGTAGCCATCCCCAGTAGTCGTCTAGGGTCCGCACCCCGCGAGGGATCGGCAATCAGCTAGGAAGTCGAAACTCGCCAAGCCGCAAAGAGGGCAGCCCACTCTCTGAAGATTGGCGTTTCTTTGAGAGGACTCTGCCGAAAGGCACTCGCCATGTCTTCCGAGGGCACGCCGAAATGAGCCTCGAACTCATCAAGTCGAGCGCGAATTTCTTCGGGCCTTGTGTGGCGGACTTTTGCAGAGGTTCCCATCAGGCTGGCTCCCGTCTTCGACCTGGGATTACTGCAACGCTACTAACGTATTCGACTATTCCATAGTTTCGCTTGAATCCCTTCACAATCCCGCGAGTGAGTAGTTGACACACCATCAAGTGAGAAGTAGACTCACCAAATGCCCGCTAAAAAGACACCCGAAACCGCCTTCCCGACCAACCTCCTGGAGGCGTCGCGGTACTTCGCTGACCTGGATCGGGCTACCGAGTTCGTGGCCAAGCTCCGCTGGCCGGACGGTCCCACCTGTCCCAACTGCGAGGGCAAGGACCACTACTACCTGGCTACTCGGCGGGTGTGGAAGTGCAAGTCCTGCAAGAAGCAGTTCTCGGTGAAGAAGGGCTCCATCTTCGAGGACAGCCCCATCCCCCTAGACAAGTGGCTCCTGGCGATCTGGGAGCTTGCGAACGACCGCAACGGGATCAGCTCCCATGAGCTAGGGCGGAAGATCGGCGTCACTCAGAAGTCGGCTTGGTTCATGAACCACCGAATCAGGCTCGCCATGCAGCAGGGGAGCTTCGAGAAGTGGTCCGAGAAGTTCGATGGCGTCACCGAAGTGGACGAAACCTTCATAGGCGGCAAGGCCCGCAACATGCACCGGGATCGTTACGAGCGGGCCAAGGCTGAGGGATCGCACTTCGGCAAGGTTCCGGTCATGGGCATCCTGGAACGGGATGGCGAGGTCCGGGCCAAGGTCATCCCTCCCGGCATGATGAGCAGCCACACCATGCAGAGCAATGTCCGCAACGCGGTCAAGCCCGGAACCACGGTTATGAGCGATGAGTTCATGAGCTACCGCGGCCTGGGCGAGCAGGGCTACGACCACCGCGTGATCAAGCACGCTGAGAAGTACGTCGAAGGTCAGGTCCATATCAATGGCATGGAGAACTTCTGGTCCCTGCTGAAACGATCGCTCGGCGGAACCTATGTGAGCGTTCGACCGTTCCACCTGTTCCGCTACCTGGATGAGCAGACCTTCCGTTACAACAACCGTGAGCATGCCGACTTCCAGCGAGTCATGGGAGTGCTTGGCGAGGTGGACGGCAAGCGAGTGACCTACAAGCAGCTAACCGCCAAGGAGGAGGCTGAGCCTCCGAAACCCCCGTACCAGCGGCCCCCGAATAGCTCGGTCATGTGGATCAACCGACCTAGGCCGAAGCCCTAACCACCGCCCGCACATCCTCGGCTGGCCAGGGAACCCCCTCTGGCGGACGCCCCTCTTGGATCGCCAGGTCCCATTCTTCTGGTCGGGCAACCCAGACAACCTCGAAGCTGTGTCCGGGCACCACTCCAGAAAGAGCACGTTTCTTCAGAGGTTCCCCTCTAGCTGACATGGCGACTACCTCGCTGCCTTCTTCGATGCCGGTCATGGCCTCACCTCCGAACTCCAGCCTGGGGTATGCCACAGCAAGGTTCAAGGATTTTGGGAGCTTATGGCTTGACGCGGCTTACGCCACTATGCCAATATGCCCACCAGACCGGAGTGGTTCAAAAGAGAGGTGCGCTATGGCAGAAGCTGAGGCAACAAAGACCCCTTACCCCTACCTGTCCTTCCAGACGTTGCTAAGTCTGTTCGAGAAGATGGCGCGAGAAGGCCTCCCGGCACGGATCGACCGCAGCTACCTTAGCTACACCTCCGGGATCAACCAGTCGTATCTCCTCTCGACACTTCGGTGGTTCAGCCTCATCAACGCCGATGACCAGCCCGAGCCATACCTGTTCAGGATCGTAGAGGAGGCCGATGACCGCCCCATGCTCATCGGCGACATGCTGCGAGACCGCTACAAGGCTCAATTCGCTCTAGGGCAGAACGCCACGGCAAGGCAGCTGGAGGAGACTTTCGAGCCGCTTCAGGGGAGTAGCAAGAGGAAGGCCGTGACCTTTTTCTTGCACGCCTGCCGATACGCCCAAATCGAATTGAGTCCCCACTTCAAGACCTTGCGCGCCCCTCGTGGCTCCACATCGACTCGTAAACCAACCCGCCGTCGTCAGCCCGAGAATGAGCCGCCGCCGCAAGTGCCCCCAGCAGGTGGCGGAGATACGCGCCATATCCAACTCCGCTCAGGAGGCTCAGTAGCTCTATCGGTCACAGCGAACATCTTGGACCTGTCGGAGGAAGACACTCGATTCGTCCTCGCGCTGGCCAAGGCGTTGCGAGACTACGAGAATGATTCTTCCGGGGAAGCCGGAAGTGATGAAGACGGAGGGCAGATATGAGATAGAAGTGGGCACCCAGATCGGGACAACGGTCGGAAGGTGCGCCTACGCAGAAGGGACCAGAACGAGGTTGTCCCCGAGTTCTGGCCCCTCCGTGAAGCTTTCCTGTAGTCCATTGTAGGCCCCGGTGCCGGGGCCTACAATGCTTATATGGAGTCAGATAGATCGAAGCCAGAGCAGTTCGAGCGTTTCGAGGCCCTAGCCAAGAAGCTGCTGAAGGTCCCTAAGAAGGACATATCCAAGGCCGAACACCCGGCCTCTAAGACCGCTAAGTCGAAGAAGCCGAAGCCCGCCTAGTGCATGTTTCCGGTCCCCTTCAAAGCGAGCTGAAGGATGTGGCGAGCGCATTAGAGGTGCTGGAAAAGCTCGTGAAGGCCGGACCCCCGTGGGATGCACTGGATGGGGTAACTGAAGCGATCCGGCTCGCTCATGACGCGATCCAACGGGCAAATGTGATTATGACGGGACGAGAGGTCGGGCCCGCTTAGTCCGTGTCCGACATTCCCACACCCCACCCGAACCGACAGGC
>JBKJYP010000101.1:0-8686 GCA_046715695.1 Actinomycetota bacterium
GTCTTCGTTGTTCTTGCACGCGTCGGTGCCGGGGCCTCCGTCGGCGGTGTCCTTGCCGGTTCCGCCATCGAGGAAGTCGTCGGAGCTCCCGCCGAATAGTTGGTCGTCCTCGCCTCCACCGTAGAGGAGGTCTTCGCCGTCGCCTCCGTCTAGCGTGTCGTTACCGGCCCCACCCTTCAGGAAGTCACCACTGATCACGTTTGCGTCGGGATCCGCTCCGCCGGGCCCGCCGGTGAGCTTGTCGTCGCCGGCTCCTCCGAGCAGGTCATCGATGCCTTCGCCGCCGTCCACGGTGTCGTCACCATCGCCGGAGCAGATCAGGTCGCGGGCGCCCTTGCCGTTGATCGTGTCGTTGCCGCCGAGGCCCACGAGGATGTCCCGGCCGTCGGTTCCGTTGATCGTGTCGGCCTTGTTCGTGCCCACCTTCGTCGCGGTGACTCCGCGACACTTCGGCCGGGCCGCCGATGCGGCCAGTGCCACGGAAGTGAGCCCAGCTAAGAGAGTGATCAGAAGCGATGTCGTGAGGATCTTCTTCGACTTCATCTAGTTCTCCGTTCCGAACGTTTCGACTAGTGCCTGATAGTTCTCCATCATGCGCCCTGGGCTGGGGCCGTACCAAGGTCCGGCGACCATCAGCCTGTCGGCGATTCCCTGCCATGGCTCGAGCCGGTCTTTGACCTCGTTCTGAGGACCGGCGATCCCGATGGCGTCACACAGCTCGTCGTCGATCAACTCGATCATCCGATCCTTGTCTTTGGCTTCGAACGCGGAGCGCAGGTCCGGGACGATATCGGCCTTCCCGTGAAGCTCCAGGATCCCGGTGTATGTACGAGTGGTCGAATAGAACGCGATCTGAAGCTTGAGCTCACGACGCGCCAGGTCGATGTCATCCGAGATCGAGATCAGTGGCGAAGCGGTCAGGTTGCACTCGCTGGGTTTGCGCCCAACCCTCTCGGCCCCCTCGGCGATGGCGGGCTTCACGACTTCGGCGAGATACAGAGGCGACGCCAGAGGATGCCCGAGAAGCCCATCGGCGACCTCGCCGCAGATCCTCGACATGAGCTTCCCGACGGACGCGAAGTAGATGGGGACGTCGCGCCGGTGAGGCTGGGCCTGACCGTGGAACGTCGGCATCGTGATCGTGTAGAAGCGCCCTTCATAGGTGACGTCCTCGCCCCGGTTGGCGGCCCACACGGTGCGGATGGCCTCGGCGTACTCCTTCAACTTCGGAGCCGGGTGCTCGAACTTCACCGAGAAGCGGTTCTCGTTGACCCTTTTCACCTGGGAACCGAGCCCGAGGACGAATCGTCCGCCGGACAGCTCGTCCAGGTCCCACGCGGTCATAGCTGCGATCGTCGGGGAGCGGGGAAAGGCGAGAGCGATGGCCGTCCCCACACCGATCTTGGATGTGTGATGGATCGCCGTCGAAGCCTGGATGAAAGCCGTATTGGTGGTCTCTGCCGCCCAGCAGGACTCGAACCCCGCGTCCTCCACCATCTTCGCCATGGGCCCGATCATGCCCATCGGCCCGCCCACGCCTATCCCGTAATCCATCTCATTCCTTTCGGTTAAAAGAGCCCGGCGAGCATAGCCCGGAGGCTTCGAAGGGGACCCGGGTTGCGCTATGCCCGTACCGCGGTATGTTCCGCCCCGAACATCCGAAACAAGATGCGGGAGGGAACGAGTTGGCGGATCTGCTGGACGAAGAAGAGATCGAACAGCGCCTGGACGAGATGGGCGACTGGGAACGCGAGGGCGACGAGATACAGAAGGTCTTCGA
The DNA here is from genome assembly GCA_046715695.1 of Actinomycetota bacterium. Lineage (GTDB taxonomy): Bacteria > Actinomycetota > CADDZG01 > CADDZG01 > WHSQ01 > DATLNM01. The sequence goes on from JBKJYP010000101.1 coordinate 1,781, forward strand.
GTTCGACGATTTCGCTACGGCGATCAAGTTCGTCACCGATGTGGCCAAGCTCGCCGACCGCCATGACCACCACCCGGACATCGACATCCGCTGGAACAAGGTGAAGCTCGTCCTCACGACGCATTCCGAGGGCGGACTAACCCACCTCGATTTCGACATAGCCAACGAGATCGAGCAGTCCATCAGCTAGAGCCGAGCCTTTAGGAGGTTCGCTCCTGGCTCAGGATCTCGACCCGGGCGGCCTTCCAGCCTTCGTCGCTGGTGTCGACCAACGTGATCTTCATCTGGTACTTGATGCTCTGGCCCTCAGGCATCTCTTTGCTCTGCGTCGTCTGAACCAGTTGCAGCAGGGCTATCGCCTCCGATGCGGACTTGAAGTAGATATCGGGCCCGGCCAGGATCTGGCCACGGGATGAGGCCGTGACCTCTTGCAACGCATCTCCCAGTCCCTGGCCCAGGATCCTCTCGTAATCCGCGGCGAAGTCGCCGGTGGAGAGCTCGAGTAGCTGTCTGCCAACCTGCTCGAGGTTGGTCGAGTCGTAGTTCATCAGGAGCGTCGCTATGTCTGTCGCGGTCTTCTCGACGTCGGGTCCAGCGTCGTCGATGAACGTGGTGAAGTCATCGGGAGTCGTGCCGGCTCCGCGAAGCCAGAGGACGCCGAAGACCGATGCCAGAGCCAGGGCCAGAACGAGGCCGGCTGCCAGTGCTCCGACGGGCCCACGCCCGGTCTTGTCGTGCTCCCGAGCCGGAGCTTCGGCCGATGACTCGACCACGAGCTCGGGTGAAGTGTCAGGAGAAGGCTCCGGTTCCGGGTCGGGTGCCACGTCCGTCGTCTTGACCCAGAAACGATCGGGAGGCAGCCCCTCGGGCTCGTCGCTTGTCTGCATCAACTACATAACGTTCAGATAGAAGAGCGTCCAGGACCAGTCGGCCATGCGAGACGGCAGAACCGGCGTCGTGCGAGAGGGAGCGAGTTGACCCGTCAGGGCTGCCAGCCCCCCGAGGACAGAGCTCGGGGCCTGCCCATCCGCGGAGGGGACAGGCGGCAGCGGAGCACCTGCGCTGGGGGTGGTATCGCACGTCCTGTTCTTCGGGATCTCTCGATGCCCTCTGTCCTCAGGCTTGCGACGCTCGGTGCCGTAACTGCAACCGTGGCGCTCGTCCTCTTGGACCAGGCCGAAACGGACCATGCCCGTGTCGGGCTCGAACGTGTCGGCTACGCCTTGCAACGCATCCGGGAGGTTCCTGAGCAGTCTGTTGAGGTCGTCTTGATGGTCCGCTTGGAAGGCGTTGATCTCTCCCAGGTCCCGGACGACATCGTTGAGGGCACCACGATGCTGGCGGATCAGAGCGAGCACCTCGTCGGAGACAGTGTTCGTCCCCCTTAGAAGACGCTCGAGATCTCCGGTGCTCTCAGCGAGAGATTCGCCGACGATGACCAACTCTCGCACAGCGGTTGCGAACTCGGTCCGTGTGTCGATGAAGACGCGGCCCACCTTCGTGCCCTCCTCGAGGATCCCCTGGACCTCGTCGGAAGTCTCGGCGAAGGTCCGGGCCAGTTCGGCCGTGGAGTTGAAGATCGTTGCGAGGTCGTCGCCGGTCCCGGTCAAGCCCAAGCCGAGGGAATCGACGGCACCTTTCAGGGCTTCCGGAGGTACGCCGGCCAGGACGGTGTCTACCGTGGTGAGAAGCTCCTGGGTGCTCACCGGGATGGAGGTCTGCTCGATCGGGATCACGGATCCATCCTCGAAGTACGGCGGGTCGTCACTCGAGGGCAGGAGATCGACGAACTGCTCACCGACGGCGCTTCGGAACATGACCCTGGCCTCGGTGCCTTCTTCCGGGATCTTCGTTTCGGCTCCGATCGAGAGCTCGATACGCACGCCTTCCTCGACGACCTTCATCAGGCCGACACGCCCAACGGTCACTCCGCGATAGGTCACCTCTTGGTTGGTGAACACGCCTCCTGCGTCGGGGAAGATCGCATACACCGAGTAGCTTTCCTGGAGCACCGAGAGGACCTGCGTCGCCATCGCGTAGATGAGGAAGAAGGCAAGGACGATGAACGCGACGACGTTGACCTTGATCCTGTTCCCCGGGCTTACCTTCATGGGCTCTCACCCCGCAACGGGCTCCGAAGGATGAAGTCGAGATCGCTGTCGGCGTCTGGGGCGCGCTGCATGCTGGAGTTCCCTAGGTTCTGCGGACAGGTCAGCCCCTGACCGAAGCTGTCCGGGCTCGCCTGGCACACATCGAGTTGCAGGTAATCCCCGGGCATCGATTCCGGCCACCATTCGGCGAACGTCGCAAGTGTCGTGAGCGCTCGGCGGAGATCGTCGCTCGACTCGACCACGACCCGCAACACCGGACGCAGCTTCCTCAACTGCTCCTCGACGCCGCCGCGTGTCTGCCTGAGCAGCTGAACGCTGGCAACAGTGAAGTCGTCGAGGGCCCGGAGGAGTGACTCCAAGCCCTCCTTCTGATCGGCGAGCACGGTGGAAGAGCCCGCGAACGAATCGAGGAACTGCTCGAGGATGCCCGCGTCCGCCAGCGTGGTCCGGGCAACGGAGTCGAGTGAATCGATCGCGGTACCGATGTCGCCGCGCCGCGAGTCGAGAGTGTCCGTGAACCTCCGCAGCTTATGCAGGACGTTGCGGATATCGCCGGCGTGATCGCGAAGGATCTCGGCTTGCGCATGGGTGAAGCGGTTGATCTGCTCGAGGTTGCCGGCCCCAAGGATCGAGGCGAGCTTCGCGAACACCTCTTCCAGCTCGGTGGCCTTCCCCGTCTGGTCGGAGTCGAGAACGTCGCCATCCTGAAGGAAAGGGGGACCCGGTGTTTGCTCTTTGAGGTCGACGAACTTCTCACCGAGGAGAGATGTAGACCGGACGATCGCCTCGGAGTCGGCCGAGATCCTCTGATCCGGATCGAGGCACATCGTCACCTTCGCCTCCCACCCAGCCAGCTCGATCTCCCGGATCTGCCCGATCTTGACGTCGGAGGACTGGACGTTGGCAGCCTGCACGAGGTCGCCGACCTCCCGGAACAACCCGGTGACCTCGGTACCCTCGCAGTCGCCGGCGAGCCCGAGGGCCGCGCACGAAGGAAGCACCATGACGATCGCGATCGATAACGCGAACCGGCGCATCACGAGCCCCACCCGAGGAACCCGAGGAACCCGCTGAGCCACGCGGTGACGTCCCCGGCGGACTGGATATCCATCCCCGTCGCGCCGGAGCCGGCCGCGTTGCCCGAGGCTTCATCGTCATCGTTCCCGAAGATCGGCGGGAGGCCCCCGACGTCTTCGAGGACCTGCTGCAGGAATGTCCCAGGGTCCGATAGCCGGTCCCCGAGGTCGCGGCAACCACGGGCGATCTTCTTGAGGTGTTGCTTCAGCGGTCGCATGATCTCATCGAGAACGACCTGGGGGAGAGAGATGCCCTCGAGGCGCCGTAACTCTCGGGTGACCTGCCGCACTCCTTTGTCGCAGTCGAGCTTGCGCTCTTTCTGCGGCAGAGCGAAGCCCGGTTGCCCCGTGATCCCACGGCATTGCTCCGCGAGGATCTCTCGGATCGGCTCGGGGACGGTGTCCAATGTCTCGCACTCGAACTTCGCGGAGGCGTTGTCTCTCACGTCGGTCGCCAGGATGGGTTCCGGGTGGTGAGCCGCGAAGAGCCCGATCGCAACGACGGGCAGCCACTCGAGGGACTTCTCGACCGACGCGCGGTTCTTGAGGATCGTCGCGGCGAGGCGCGCTCCGATCTCGAGGTCCGGCCCGAGGGTCTTTCGGTTGTGTTTCACGAGGCGCCCAACCTCTTCCGTGGCCGACGCAAGGTTCCCGAGGGTTGCCTGCAGATCTTCCCGGCTCTCCGACAGAGCGGTCAGCACGAGGGCGAAGTTCTTGTTGAACTCACCGATGGAGCCGGCCCGGTCTCCGAGAGTGTCGAAGAGCTGGTCGAGGTTGGTAAGGAGCCCGGTGATGTACTCCTGGTTCTGAGCGAGTGTCCGCGTCAGGTCCGAGGCATTCGTGAGGGTCCCTCTCAGGTCGTCCTCGCGGTCTTCAAGGGTGTCGTTGAGGGCAACGATCAGGTCGCCGAGGGCTCCGGGTTCGCCGGGCCCCCCCGGCTCGATCGCATCGAGCAGTTTCTTCAGTTGCTTGAAGACGTCGTCCAGCTCGGCGGGGATCTGGGTTCGATCGACATCGAGCACATCCCCCTCTTGGAGTGCGGGACCGGAGTCGTAAGGCGGGGCGAGCTGGATGTAGCGATCCGAGATCAAAGAGATCGGAACGATCTGCGCGAAGGCGTCGGCAGGGATCTTCTGTCCCTCGTTGATCTCCATGACGACCTTGACCCTGGTCCCGGTGGGTTCGACGGACTTGATCTTGCCGACGGGGACACCGAGAACGTCGACGTCTGAGTTCGGGTAGAGACCGATCGCCTTGGTGAAGTAGGCGGTTATCTCGTAGGTCTCGTCTTCCCCGTTACCGCGGGTCATGAGACCGAAGCCGCCCACGACGAGAAGAAGCGCTACTAGATACGAGAGGGGCTTGATGAGGGTGCGCATCACTCGTCCTGCTCGCAGCCGGCGGTAACGACCGTCACGCAGGTGAAGATGTCGGCCCAGCGTCCCTGCTGGAGTATCTGGCCGAAATACTTCGACGAGTCACCCGCGTATTGAAAGGCAACGTCGAGGTGCTCGACATTCTTGTCCAGCACGACGAGCGCCTTGTGAAGGCGTCGGAAGATCGAGTCCAGCTCGCCATGGTGGTCCTTGACGAGATCTGCCAGGTCCTTGGCCATCGACTTCGTCACCTCGAGTAGCGACTGGAGCTCTTCCCTCTGCGAGGCGAGGGAAGACAGGACCTCGTTGCTCGACTCGATGAGGCCGATCAGGTTGTCGCCTTGCTCGGAGAGCAGCCCGGTCAGATCGTCTGCTCCCTGCAGGAGAGCCGCGAGGTCCTCGTCCCTTTCGCTGAGGTCCGTGCCCAGCGCGTTAAGACCCTCGAGCGCGATGCCGACCTCGTCCTGGGCTTCCTCCGTGAGCACCGTCAGCTCGACGAGGAGGTCGTTGAGTAGCCCACCATCGAGGCCTTCGAGAACGGCAGTGCCCTGATTGGCGGCCTGGTAGATCTCGTAAGGGACCTTCGTCCGTTCCAACGGGATGACGTCACCCTCCTCGAGGAGCTCGCTTGTGCCCCGGCCCACAAGCTCGACGAACTTCGTCCCTAGGAGGGTCGCGAGCTTTATCTCGGCGGTCGCATCGGCCGGGACTTCGATCCCGTTGTCGATCTCCATCGAGACGATGACCCTGTCTCCGGCGAGCTGCACGTCGGATACGACGCCGACCTTGATCCCGGCGACCCGCACCTGATTGTCGATCTTGAGCCCGGCCGCGTCGGCGAACTGTGCCTGCACGTCGTAGGCCTGTTTCACCTGGGGGATCTTGTCGATCGAGAAAGCGAACACGGTGCCCAGGGTGATCGCCAGGATCGACAGGATGCCGATCAGTTGTGGTGAGCGCTCGCGGAAGTTCTTGATGCTCATAACCCACCACATCCGACGGGGATCGCCTCGACGCAGAGGTTCACGACGTAGAGGTTCCACCAGCGTCCGTACGACTGCGAGCGGGCGGTTGCGAGCAGGACCTCTTTGAGGTTCTTCGCGATCCGATCGAGGGGCCCGAGGTTGTCTTCGACGATCCCGAGGATCAAGTTCAGGTCCGCGAGCTCCTGATCGATGTTCCCGCGTTGGTTATCGAGGATCTTCCCGAAGTCGTCGGATGCCTCCTCGAGTTGAACGACGACATCCTCGATCACAGGGGTGAGCTCGACGAGTGAATCCATGAACTCTCTGAACTTCGAGAGAGAGACCCTGACGTTGCCCGACTGGTCGTTCAGCACATCGGTGACACCGCGCAGGTTGACGACGAGCCTGCCTAGGCGGCCGTCATGGTCCGAAAGTGTCTTGGAGAGCCGGCCGATGTTCCCGAGGATCCCGGCCAGGTCTTCTTCCCGGCCCTCGAAGATCTCGAGTACGGCGCGGGCGACCGTGTTGATGTCCTCCGGGTTCGTCGACTGGATCAATGGACGAAGGTTGTTGAAGACGATGGAGAGATCGAGGGCCGGACGAGTATTGCGAACCGGGATCATGTCGCCGTCCTCGAGCCGGTTGTCGTCCGGATCATCGGGCTCGAGCAGGTTGACCGTCCGTTGTCCGAGGAGGTTGCGGTATTTGACCGACGCGATGACGTTCTGGGGCAGCTCGACCGCCGTGCGGATCTCGAGATCGAGGATCGCGGCGCCGTTCTCGACCTGGAAGCCGGTGACCTTCCCCACATTCACTCCGGCGATCTTCACGGGGTCGCCTTTCAGGATCCCGGTCGCGTCGGTGAACTCGGCCTTGACCGCGTAGGTGTCCTTGAAGGGCGTGAGCCCCCCGATCACCGACGCGAGCCAGAAGGTGATGAGGATCGTGAACACCGTGAAGACGGTGAGCTTGGCGCCGGAGCCCCTCATCTCGCGTCCTCCTGGCTCAGGGCCGGCGCGTACAGGATCCGGCCGAGAGCGGAGGTGACATCGAAGCCGGAGGCGGTGTATTCGGCCAGGCCGATGAAGCCGGGCTGGGGCTCCTCGCCGGGTGCGTAGGCGCCCTGGCTCTCGGAGACGATGTTGTGGACCCTCCAACAACGGCCGGGGATCGCGTCGCCCTTGGAGAGGCCGGGCTCAGTCGTTGCCTGGCGGACGGGGCAATCAGCGTTGAGGTTGCGCACCCAAGCCGACGTGAAATTGGGCAGCGCCGCCAAGAGGCGGTCGACGTCGTCGGCGCGAGCTGCTACAAGGATGATCACGGTCGCTCCGTCGTTGGCGAGCTTGGTCAGGTCGAGCAGGTGCACCTCGAACAGGGT
>JBKJYP010000102.1:0-5307 GCA_046715695.1 Actinomycetota bacterium
CCTCTACATAGCGATGGGCGACGGAGGCTCCGGCGGCGACCCCATGGGTAACGGACAACGGACCGACACGCTGCTGGGCGAGATCCTCAGGATCGATGTCGACGCGCGGTCCGGCAACCTTCCCTACGGCATACCTAGCGGGAACCCGTACAACGGCTCGAACGGGCGTCAGGAGATCTACTCCCTCGGCTTGAGGAATCCGTGGCGGATCACGTTCGATCGCTCCACCGGCGACCTCTGGATCGGTGATGTCGGTCAGAGCGAGCTCGAGGAGATCGACCGGGCGAAGAAGGGGAGCGGCGCGGGGGCCAATTACGGATGGAACGTGATGGAAGGCGATGCTTGCTATCCGACCGGGACCACCTGCGCGGGCCTCCGGCAGGGCTTCACCGACCCCGTTGCTGTCTACTCGCATGACTTCGGCTGCTCGGTGACCGGCGGGTACGTTTATCGCGGCAAGCGCTACCCGGTGATGCAGGGTGGGTACTTCTTCGGCGATTACTGCAGCGGCAATATCTGGGCCATCGCCTCCGGTGCATCGGGCCAGCAACGTCCCGAGCTCCTGCTCGAGAGTGGCCGGTCCATCAGTTCCTTCGGCGAGGATCGCAGGGGCGAGCTATACCTCACGGATCTCGGGTCCGGCTCGATCTTCCGTCTGACCGCCACCGCTCGGTAAGCAGATGCCGCAACCGGCGGAATACGAGTACTCGATATATGCCGCCGGCTTAGGGGGCATGAAACCGCCCGTTCCCACCGGCTACCTGAAGCTCCGCGAGGCGGCGAAGGCCGTCATGACCCAAGAGGCATTCGACTACGTGGCCGGCTCCGCCGGCTCTGAGGACACTCGCCGTGCGAACGAGCAGGCTTTCCAGGATCACCGGCTCGTGCCACACATGCTCGCGGGAGCATCAGAACGGGACCTGTCGGTGCGCATCTTCGACAACGATCTCGACACCCCGGTCCTCCTGGCGCCCATCGGCGTGCAGGGCATCATCCATCCGGATGCCGAGGTGGCGACGGCGAAGGCCGCGGCGGCAACCGGCGTGCCGTACGTGCTGAGCACCGCCGCTTCGCGCTCGATGGAAGAGGTTGCCGAAGCGGCGCCCGGTCAACATCGCTGGTACCAGCTCTACTGGCCCAACGACGAAGACTTGACCGTCAGCTTCCTGGAACGCGCTGAGCGTGCCGGTTACTCAGCGATCGCGGTCACCCTCGATACGACGATCCTCGCGTGGCGCCCGCGGGACCTCGACAACGCGTTCTTGCCGTTCCTCAAGGGTGAAGGTGTCGGCAACTACTTCAGCGATCCCGTTTTCTGTGCGCCACTGGCCGAATCGCCGGAGAAGGATCCGCAATCCGCGGTGATGCGTTGGGTCCAGGTGTTCTCCGACCCGGGCATCACCTGGCCCGATCTCGCCTTCATCAGACAGAACACGAAGCTCCCCTTGTTGCTGAAGGGCATCCAGCATCCCGACGACGCGCGTCGCGCACTGGAAGCCGGCGTCGACGGCATCATCGTCTCGAACCACGGGGGCCGTCAGGTAGACGGCGCGATCGCGTCGCTCCACGCGCTGCCCGGAGTCGTCGCTGCGGTGGGGGACAAGATGCCCGTGCTCTTCGACTCCGGCATCCGTACCGGAGCCGACGCCGTCAAGGCCTTGAAGTTGGGGGCCAAGGCCGTGTTGCTGGGCCGCCCCTATGCGTGGGGACTGGCCGCCGGGGGCCAAGCCGGAGTCGAGCACGTGGTCCGTAGCTTCCTGGCCGAACTGGACCTGACCACGGCCCTATGCGGAGCTCGCCGCCCCCAAGACGTCGGATTCGCAGATAGCTCCAGCTAACTACCTTCAACCGGTAGTTAGCTGGAGCGGCATTGCTTATTGGAGGAGGGCTTCGGCTTCGATCTCTATGTGAACCTTCTTGCCTACGAAGCCACCGATCTCGATCGCTCCGTTCCAGGTGATGCCGAAGTCCTCACGGTCGATCTCGAGTGAACCGGAGAAACCGGATCGCTTGGTTCCGCTCATCGGGTCTTCGACCTCGCCGTGGAACTCGACGACCATCGTCGCCGGGTTGGTGACGCCGCGGACCGAGAGATCGCCACTCACATCCCAGGTCCCGTCGCCGCGTGACTCCACCGAGGTGGAGGTGAATCGGATCTCGGGGTTGTTCTCGACGTCGAGCAGATCGGCCGAGCGCAGATGGTTGTCCCGCATCTCGAGCTTCGTGTCGATGCTGGCCGTGGAGATCACGGCCTCGACCCTGGAGTCCTCGATCGGCTCCGCCACCGTGATGTCGGCGGTGAACTCACCGAAATGCCCCCGGACCTTTGAGAGCCCGAGATGCCGGGCCCAGAAACCGACCGTCGAGTGAGCCGGGTCGAGCGCCCACGTTCCCGCCGTGGGTGTCTGCTGCTCTAGCTGGATCGCCGTCGTGCTCATGGTTCCCTCCTCTTCTTGGTTGCTTCCTCTACCGTTGAATGTGCAACTAATACTGTTCAACAGTTGTTTGAGCAACTTATTTCCGGTATCCTGAGAAACATGGAGAAGAGGGGGATGCAGCCGGATGAGCGGTTCCAGGCTTGGCTCAATCTCGTCCAGACGTACACGGTCGTGATGGGACGAGTGGAGGCCCGGCTGGAGGCCGGGATCGGCCTGTCGCTGGCCGAGCACGAGGTCCTCGTGCGCCTCTATGACGCCCCCGATCACGGCCTGAAGATGGTCGATCTCGCCGGCTACACCCTCCTGAGCAAGAGCGGGATCACTCGCCTGGTCGACCGGCTCGAAACGAGAGGTCTGGTGCGCCGGGACTTGCTGCCGGCGGACAGACGGATCGTCCTGGCTTGCCTCACAGACGACGGGGCCCGGGCCGCCGAAGCCGGGTGGCCGGTCCTCACGGCGGCCTTGGAGGAGTTCTTCACCGGGCATCTCGACGACCGAGACGTCACTTCGCTGCTGCGGGGTTTCCGCAAGATCTTGGAAGGCAACGGAGAGCCGGCCCTCGAGCGCTGCTCCCCGGCCGAGCTGGTCGAAAGGGCATGACGGGTTCGTCCGTTTAGTGCAGAATCCACCTACTGTTTCGGGCAGCTCTTCCTCGAGAACGGGATAGCTCCCTCGGCCTACTGGGTCTGCTAGAGACACAGGGGATTCACCGGCTGAAGAAGCGAACGCCTCCCGAGATGCTTGCGACGACGGGGGCATCGATGCCCAATTCTGGGTGAGGACCGAGTAACCGCGCCACAATCTCTCTCCCATCGGCCAATCTCGCTCGGACCATCTGGTCGTGACCGTAGAATTCGGCATCGACGATCCGGGTCGTGGAATCCGGCTCGTAGTCAAGGTGGATCGATTCAGGCCTGACCATCACGTCGACCTCTCCGTCCCCCAGCCCCGCGCCGTCGACCGGCCCCAACGGGGTTTCGACCCGTCCCCCCACGCACGTGCCCGGGATGAAGTTGGCTTCTCCGACCAGTGTCGCAACGAGCCGGCTCGCGGGTGCACCGTAGACATCATGGGGCGGGCCAACCTGAAGGATCCTTCCCCCCACCATCACCGCCATCTCATCTGCCATCGCGAGCGCTTCCTCTTGATCGTGCGTCACGAATATCGCCGTCGCTTTGGCCTCTCTCAGGACATCACGCACCTCCGCGCGGACGCGCGCCCGCAAGCTTGCGTCGAGATTAGAGAATGGCTCGTCCAAGAGGATCACCTGGGGAGAAGGGGCGAGCGCTCGCGCCAGGGCCACGCGCTGTTGTTGACCGCCCGACAACTCGTGAGGCATGCGTCGGGCAAGGTCTCGGAGGTGGACCATCTCGAGGATCTCCGTCACCCGTTCGCCGGAGTCTGGGGGAAGGCCGAAGCCGACGTTGTGCCAGACGTCGAGATGAGGGAACAGAGCCCAGTCCTGGAAAACCATCCCGATCCGTCTGCGTTCGGGCGCGACCCAGACGCCGTTCCCGGCCACATGGGTCCCCCCGACCCAAACCTCGCCTGAGGAAGGCCGCTCGAATCCGGCCATGATCCTCAAGGCGGTCGTCTTCCCGCATCCACTCGGGCCCAGCAGCGCCATCAAGGAGCCTTGCCGTAGATCTAGATCGAGATTGTCCAGCGCGACGGCCGGGCCGAAGGTCTTCGATACGCCGCGACAGCTAAGCGCTGCTTCTCCGGGCTTGAGGATCATCGACGGCTTTCCCCTTCGATCTCGACTCGTCGTACCAGTAGATACAGGGGCACGGAGCAGATCACGATCAAGAGCAAAGCGGGGGCTGCGGCTTTCGAGTACAGGCCTGATGCCGCCCCGCTCCACACACGTGTCGCGAGTGTCTCGAACCCGGTTGGGCGCAATAGAAGGGTAGCTGGAAGTTCCTTCATCGACGTCAAGAACACCAGTGCTGCTCCGGCCAACGCTCCTCTTGCGACGAGCGGAGCGACGATCCTTCGATAGACGCGAAGGCGGCTCTGGCCAAGAGCGCGTCCCGCCTCCTCGATCCGAGGCCCCAGCTGGAGGAAAGCTCCCCGCATCGGCTCGCTCGCCTGAGGCAAGAACAACACCACGTAGGCGATCACCACGAGCGGAAGGCTCTGGTAGAGCCAGGGTGTGAGGTTCGAAGTGAAGAACACGAGCGCCAGCGCGCATACGAGACCGGGCAGCGCGTAGCCGGAGTAGGCCACCTTCTCGATCGATCGGGATAGCGCGCCTTGGTGCCTGGCCCCCAGACGCGCCACAGGGATCGCCGCTAGGACCGCGACGAGAGCGCCTCCGCCCGAAACAAGGATCGACCCGACTGCCGGTCCGAACGCGAGGGATATGTCGGTGCCCTCTCGCATGCCTCTGACCAACCAGAAGCAGATAACGGAGAGCGGTCCGATCAGAGCGAAGAAAGTGACGCCCCCGCAGAAACAGAGTGACGCGATCTTCCAACGACCCAAGGGAACGGCTTGAAGGGGACGACTGGCTCCTGCGTGCGATCGGAAGTAGCGAGCTCGCCCCCGTGCCCGTTGCTCCAATACCAGCACGATCATCGCAAGCCCGACGAGGATGAGCGACAGAAGGGCCGCCGGTGTCCGATCGAAGGCTCCCTTGTACTGGAGGTAGATCGCTTGAGTGAATGCGGGGAAGCGCATCAGTGCCACCGCTCCGAAGTCATGCAGCGTGTAGAGAGCGACCAGCAAGGCGCCGGCCGCGACGGCGGGCCGAAGTGCGGGCAGTGTCACCCGCCTGAAGGTTGCCCAGCGCGTCAGGGACAGACTTCGTGCGACATCTTCCATCGCTGGGTCCAGGCCCTTCATCCCGGCCGCGACGAGTAGGAAG
>JBKJYP010000103.1:0-2640 GCA_046715695.1 Actinomycetota bacterium
GTCCAGGTGCCGGGTAGTTGGGTTGGGGTATATCGGTCGGAGGAAATGCCATCCCCGCTCGCGGTGCCGTCTCCGATCTGACCGCGGTTGTTGTAGCCCCAGCACCAGCCGGTGCCGTCGGTTTTGATCCCGCAGCTATGCGAGATGCTCGTGGCAATCGAGACCCAGGTTCCAGTGACCCTGGCAGGGATTGCGGTCGACTCGGTGTCGGATCCAAGCCCCAGGGCCCCATTGCCGTTGAGGCCCCAGCACCAGCCGGTGCCGTCGGTTTGGACTCCACAGGTCTTGGAATGACCCGCACTGAGCGGCGACGACCACGCGTACGTGGGCGTGGTTGTGGGGGTTGGTGTGGGGCTGCCTGTGGGTGATGGCGTGGGTGTTGGGGTGCCGGTTGGTGTTGGTGTGGTGGCGCAACCGTTGGTGAGTTGAGGGTAGCCAGGTTCGGAGAACGATTGATTGACGACGTTGGCGTAGGCGGAGGCGGCGAGGGGTCCGAGCCAGATGCTGGCCTTGACGCCGAGGCTGATGCCTGCAGATTTGTCGATTTCCCCACAGCCGGGGCTCTTGGTCTTGAGGCTGAGCTTGTAGATGCTGAGGTTGGCGTTGAGTCCGGCGACAGCGCCAGCTAGGCCGCCCTTGGCTGCGATGCCGGGACCGAATGTGATGTCGGTGCCGACCTCGAAGGCGATCTCGCCCTCGGTAGTCAGACTCGAGCTGGTCTTAAAGATCTTGTCGCCGGTGATGGTGATCTTGCCGTCGGCGAGTTTCCCTTTGGCCCAGCCGCCGGCGGTGACGTTGACCGTGGTGACTTGTGAGCCCTTGGCGGAGACGTTGCCGTAGATGTCGGCTTTGAGGAGGAACGGGATTGGGCCGGCCATGAAGCCAACCTCGTCGCCGATCGAGATGCCACATGATGCACCTGTGCTGACCACGAGCTTCCCCATGAGGGTGGAGGTGTGCTCGATGTCGAACGACGCACCGACGGGGAAGTGGAGGGGGCTGAAGGCGATGTGGCTGCGGGCGTAACCACCTGGCTTATAGCTGAGCGCGAGGTCAATGATGTCGGCGTCGACGCCGCTGCTGACCTCGCACCCGAACTTCGGCACTCCCCGTGCGTTCGCGCTGGTCGGCGACCCGGCCTGAGAGGTGAGCTCCGTGGAGGTGATGCGTTGGGTGGGGAGTTGGTCGAGGTTGTAGTTGAGGTCGAGGTAGTCGAAGGCTGAGGGGATGTCTCCCTCGCCCAGGAGCAGGGTGCCGTCGGGGTCGATGCTTGTGATCTTGCCGACGAGGCCGGCAGGGAGCTGCTGGCTGATGGGGAGGATGACCGCTGCCCCAACGAAGGGGTCGGGCCGGCTATTGGTGGGGTCGAGGGTCACGGTGCCGTCGTCCCGGAGGCTGACCTGGTCGGGGTCCCCAGGGTTGACCACGATGGCGCCGGGCTTGACCACGTACGCCGCGGGGCTACCGACGGCGGGGGTGCTGATGGTTAGGCCGGGGGTGGCGACCCAGCGGCTGCGGGCGACCTTGGAGAAGAAGGTGTACGTGTATCCGCCGCCCGCGACCAGGTCGGTGTCGCTTACCGTGCGTGCTTTGAGAGCCCTCTTGTTGAGCATGATGCCGGTGCCGGCGCTGGGTTTGGTGGCGGGGGAGTTGCCGAAGGTGCGGCGCAGCTTCACTCTCGAACGCCTGGGGGCCTTCCAGACCAGGTCCGCGCTGGTAGATGTGAGGTTGGTGATCCCGAGGTCGGTAGCGAGGCGGACCTTGTACATCCGAAGGGTGATCTTGGTGGTCTTGCCCGCGGCCAGTTTGACCTGGGAAATCGAGAGCCGTGGTTCGTAGGTGCGGCCGTTGAGGGTGGCCGGGTCCGCGGCCAGCTTGTACCGACCCGGAGGGAGCACTAGCTGCGCGGTACGGCCGCTGGCCGGCTTGCTAAGGGAGGCTTTCTTCTTCCCGACCACTCGCAGGTTCGCCGGCACCGAGGCCGGGGCCTTGAACTTCACCACCAGCCTGCCGTTCGTGGCCGACGACCAAGCCCGAAAGCCTTCGACCTTGTCGACGGGTTGCTTGGCTGAAACAGAGGATTCCGGGAGGACCGCTCCGGCGGACGAAGCTGACCCCCCGGCCGACAAACCACCGGTCGAAACACCGATCAAAGCCAGGACCAGACCCCACCTACGCCCGCTAACACGCACTACTGCTCCCCGCTCCATCTCCGGACGGGCCCCCACGAGGCCGCCTAGTCCGGAGCAACACCGCCCATCCTCACCGGACCACAGCGTGCTGTCTCCGTGTTGCTTCAGGCTTTGCCATCGGAGGAGCTCTTTCCTTCAATACGTTCGTCGGTGAGTTCGAAGGTATCCAAGGCGACCCTTGACACTGGCGGAAATCGACGGCTCGTCGCTCGATGAGTCTCCGTCTTCGACGCCGGAGCATGCTTCTAGGGCAGCTAGGTCAGCAGAGTCGGCACGAGGGATCGCATGCCGAGAACGTAGATCCTGTATCCCTGCTTGCAGATGTTGAGCGAAACTGGAGCAGGGAGTTTCGGTGTGGCCCTTTTGGCGGCCTAGCTGCTGACCTCGTTCGCCGGGACCGTTCTCCTGCACTTAGACCCGTGCGCAAATAGAGTGGGCCGCCGTACTC
>JBKJYP010000104.1:0-9855 GCA_046715695.1 Actinomycetota bacterium
GGTCGGCGGCTTGGACTGCTCGGGTTACCTTGTCGGCGATCGATGAGACGGGAGCCTCTTTGCGCACCCAGCTCTCTCCGTCGAAGTAGGTCTGGAAGATCTTCTCGGCGGTTCGTGTGGCTACCGCCTGGGCCGTCAACGTCGGATTCGAGCCGCCTAGGCCATTTGCGAGGGCGGAGTTGTCCGCGATGAACAGACGCTTCACGAAGCGCGCCTCGCCGGTCGGCTGCGTCACTGAGTCATCGGCCGAGAGGCCCATGCGCATGGACGACTGGACGTGGAGGATCAAGGGGCCCCAGTTGATGCGGTGGACCTTCTTGGCTCCGGCTTTGCGCAGCAGCTGAACCGCCTTCGCGGCGAGGAACTCGCGGTTCTTCTTCGTCCTCTCCGAACGAGCGCGTTGGAAGAACTCGACGCGGGCCACGGGACCGTGCTCGTCGGCCGGGAAGACCTGCGAAAGCGTGACCCGGTTCTGCGCCTCGACGTCGTCGTCGGTGATGACGAGCACGTTCAGGAGATGGTCCAGTTTGGACACGAGGCTCTTCATCTGGTTTCCCACGACGCGGCCCACGCCGTCGGCGCCGACCTGACCTACAGGTGCACCGTTGTCGTAGTAGCCGGCCATGCCTGAATCAGAGAACCCGGTCGAGAAAGATTGCAGAGCGGGCGGCAATCCAACGTTCTCCAATCCACCGTGACCGGGAAAGTCTGCACGGGCAGACGAGCCGACGCCTTTGCTCGAGCCCGTGTAGTAGGGCATCTCGCCGATCACCCAATCGAAATGGTGATCGGTGTAGCCCCGTCCGACCCAGTCGTTCGGGTTCGGGAGATCGCTGTTCAGCCACAGACGAGGGTTCTCGGTGCAACCCGCGGCCATGACCACGACCTTCGCCTCTTCGGTGACGTACTCGCCGGTGGCACCAACCCTCCAGGTGACGCCGGTCGCTTCGGTCGACTCGCCGGAACCGGCGGTCAGGATCCGAGTGACGAACGCATCCGCGACTAACGTGATGTCTTTGCCGCCCCTCTTCCAGCTAGAGGCCGTCATCGCCATCGGCACGTATGAGTTGTCGGTAGACCTTCTAGCCTTGAGGTTGCGTGGCGCACCCTTGGGCTGAACGCAACCCTGGAAGCAGTAGCCGCAGAAAGTGCAGCCCGTGGCCCGCGGGTAGACGAGCTTGCTCGCGACCGTCGTTTTCCCCGCATTGCCGCCTGGCTGCAGGACGGCGTTCTCCTGGGGTCGGAAAGCGGGACGGGATATGTCCTTGGATCTCTGCAGCGGCAGGCCGAGCCCTTCGCAACCGCGGAAGAATGAACGCTCCTTACCTCCCATCGCCGCGGTCTGCACCGGCAGCGTGTGCTCGACCCATTCGTAATAGGGGATGAGCTCCCTGTAGCTGAATGGGAAGAGGTGCGCGGTGTCGTATGCGTCTCGGTCGCGGCCTTTGTAGGCCATGAATGCTCCGGGCTGTGCGCGCGGGGAGTTGCCGTAGTAGTGCTGCGTCGTTCCACCAACCCCCGAGACCTGCCACAGGAAGGATGGCTGAGGTTGCTCGCGTGACCATGCAGGCTTGCTCCTGTCGGCGGGACCGAAACGCATGAAGCCCGAGATCGGGTTGTTGGCATCGTTCTCGAAGTGCGTCCACTCCTTCTCCGGGTCGGCGTGACGCGGGCCGGCCTCGAGGAGCAACACGTCCAAGCCGCGTTCGGCGAGCTCTTTGGCTACGACGGGACCGCCACCCCCGGCGCCGATGATGATCACGTCTCTCATCAGCCGATCGCCTTCCGATGCCCTTTGTAGTAGCCGAGGAGCTCGTCCCAACCCTCGACGGGATTCGTTCGTTTCCCCTGATACCCGGAGAGATCCCAACCGAGGGGGTGGTCCGTCAGCTTCTTAGTGGTGGGGTCGAAGACGAGGCCTTCCCCGTACACGATGAAACCTACGAACCCGGGCAGGATCCCTGCGACGAAGGTGAGGTTGCGGGAGAGGTCGTCCGTACCTGTCCGTCCCTGCGTCTCGATCAGATCGAAGGCCTCTGCCTTCTCCTCGAAACTGAGGCGAGAGTAGGGCGACGCGAGCATGCCTCCGGACGCAAGGGGATTCACTCGTAGCGCCATCGTGTTGAGCAGATTGGCGACGACTCCCGACAGAGGCGCCGTTTCGTCGTTGCTGGCAGGCGGGAGTGATCCGACCGGGGCGATGAGGTCGGGGGCCGGAAGGAACGTGTCCAGGTTCTGGATGAAGAGGTCGGTCGCCCCCGAGTCCACGCCGCCCGCTCTCTTGCCCATCACTCCCTGAGCGACCGAGTACTCGTCGAGACCCGGTACGACGAACGCTACGAATCCGTTGATCGTGTCCTTGGTGAGGTCGGCTTCTTGAGCCTGAGCGACGTCCAACCACCCCAAGGCCTTCAATGTGAGAGGAAGCTGGGCCAGGGCCGCGCCGGCGTAACCTGCCCTGGTAAGGAACTCCCTGCGATCCCACTCACGCCCCACGGATAAAACCTACTCCCGGGAAGAGGAGGTAAAGATCATGGCTGATGTCGCGTGGACCGGAACCCCCGTCAGACCGCATGAAGGAGCGCGAGATAACGGAGCGGAGGATCTGCCCTGGGGTGGCCGCCGCGAACGTCTCCCACTCAAGTGGCCTTTCGCCGAGGCCGTCGAGGGCTATCGCAAGAAGGCACTGGGCAATCCCGACTACGACCCTGCATCCACGTTCGTGTGGGGACAGATGATGGCCGTTGGCCTGATCGAAGCGCTGAAGGCGGTGGAGGAACGTTTCGGCGGTGAAGGCCACGACGTGTTCCGTGCCGCACTGTCCCGGGTGGGCGACCGGATCGTCGAAGAGATGATCGAGGACGTCGAGGTCGACCCGGAGCTATCCGAGGCCGAGGTCGCGAGTCTGTTCGCGTCGTGGGTGAACGAGGTCTGCTACGCGTCGGTGGAGAAGCCCCAGGTGACAGAGACGACAGCCGACTTCGACATCTTCTATTGCCCCCACGAGGATGTGTATGGGGCGTTCGATTGCAGGGTCCAGCGCTATCTGGTCGAGGGGATGATCGGCGCCGCACGCCGGGGCTTCGCCTCGTCGATGTTCGATGTCTCCTTCGCGAGCACGATCCCTTCCGGTTCCCACACGTGCCACTTCGACATGTTCCCCAAGGCAGCAGAGGCTCCCGACGCCTGGAACGAGTACTCAGAGGGCCTGAGGGGCCGGGCCCTCAAGATCGTGGGAGTCACCGCTCAAGAGCCTCCCAAAGCAGGCGTTTAAGGACCCGGCGTCGAAGGGAGACTGAGGAGTAGGTTTAGCTTGCCCAGCTCCAGAGCTGCAGCTGGAACCATCCGGGTAGTGGTCTTACGGGTAGGAGGAAGTCATGCGGCGAGTTCTCCTCGCTTCGATCGCGGCGGTTTCACTCATGGCGATCGTCGTGCCACCATCGTCTTCTCGCCCTATCGAGGTCGAGACCATGACGATCAAGGGGGCGGGCGCGCTCTTGGGCGGCGACGCGCCGAACAACCTCACGCTCCCTGTGACCGAGCACGATCCGCTTGGCCGCGCCGAGGCGTGGTTGCCGCAGGATGCGGGGACGCAGAAATGGATCACCCTCGACTACGGGCCTTACTTGATCCACCCCGGGTCGGACCTCTCGCGCATCGACGTCGAGGTGGTCGGGCAGACGGGGTACGCGACGGGTTTCGTCCCGAGTGTCGTCGACATCAACGGCGACCCCATCTCGAGCCACACCATCCACATCCACCACGCGCACTGGTTCTGGCTGGAGCCCCAGCGCGACGACGTCCACCGTTGGATATATGGGACCGGCGAAGAGCGGACCCAAGGCAGCATGATCCCGTCCACGAAGGCCGACCCTCGATACAAGGAGGGCCTGCGTTACGGGGTCAAGCTCACGCAAGGAGAACGGCTTGCGTTCCTGTCGATGCTTCACAACAAGACGGCCGAACCGCTGCAGGTCTATCTGAGAGTCAAGATCCAGTACGTGTACGGCGACGACGATGCCCTAAAGTCCGAGGGTCTCGACTTCCACAACCTGATGCCGATCCTTCTCGGTTCCACCTTCAACGTCCCTCGCAACGACGGCCTCTGGACGTTCCCGCTCGACGTTACGAAAGACAACATCGGTGTGCACAGCAACTACCACAACCCCATCCCCGACGTTGAGATCGTTCCTGGTGTCGGGCAGGTCGCGACCATGCCTGTGTCGGGGACGGTGATGATCGGCGCCGGCCATGCGCACCCGGGCTCGAAAGAGATCGTCCTTTCCAACCTTGGTCAAGAGAACGACCCCTGCCCCAACGATGGTGACCAGTTCCCGGGGGTCACGGCCGCGCGCAGCCGCAACATCACCCGCAACGGTGTGTTCCCTTCCGAGGAATACCAGATGGGGCTCACGCAGCCCGGCTGGCGTATGTACGTACGTGAAGGCGATCGGATCGTCGTCAACGGCGTCTATGACCCGACCGATTACGCGTATCCGGATGCGATGAGCTACTTCGGCTACTACATCGACACCGCCGAGCCTCCGACCGCCGCTCAGACTTGCAAGGTCGAGCTGATCAACAACCCGAAGGCGAGCAAAGCCAAGATCACCAGCACGATCCCGAACCAGGCTTGGCCTCAGCACCACCCGATGCCGACCTGTACGAAGTGCGATGAGCCCGGAGAACTTCCGGAGCCGGGGCTCGAGACCAACGTCGTTCACATCGCCGGTCACCAGTACCTGCCGGGGAACCTCGGCATGGAAGGCTCACCTCTCGGCCCGCCCGTGGTGGCACAGGGAGACACGCTTACGTTCATCAACGAGGACTACGCCGAAGCTGCAGTGCGCCACAGCATCACCTCGTGCCGTGCTCCTTGCAACGGCGAATACACCGTCAACTATCCGATGCACGATGGGCTCTTCCACTCCGGCGCTCTGGGTTACATGTGGGAAGAGACCTACATCAACGCCCGTCAGGAGCCGTACTGGGAGTTTGACACCTCCGAGTTGGAGCCCGGCTTCTACTCCTACTACTGCCAGTTGCACGCATGGATGCGCGGGTCTTTCTACGTGAAGTGAGGCGAGCGCGTCTGGCGCTCGTCGCGATCCTGGGGGCCACCCTGATCCTCGCCGGGCCTGCCCGCGTAGACGCAGGCACACAGGAACGAACGCGACCGGCCGCGATCGCCCTTCCCCAGGCGAAGGTCTACGGCTATGCAACCCCTGTCATCGTGGTGAGCAAGGGGGAAGAGGTCACCTTCACGAACATCGACACGGACCTCCATGACGTTGTCCAGGACACCGAGACGGATGGGTTCGGCGCCAAGAAGATGATGCGTTGGTGTGAGCCCGGCGTCGAAGGCCACGACCATGAGGGCGGTGATGTCTGTCCGCTCTTCTGGAGTGGCCTGATCGGCATGGGGGATACGACCCGCATCCTCGGGCTGAAGAAACTCGAATCCGGCAAGACCTATTCATTCTTCTGCACGCGCCACCACGGCATGAAAGGCAAGTTGATAGTCCAGTAGACTTTTATCAGTAGCATCTATCTCGCGGGGGGCGGATTGCGGCGGCTTTTCCGATCTATCCCAGGACTTGTCCTGATCGTCATCTCCATGACGTTTCAGGGGGCGCACGCGTCCGAACGTGACGCTCGGCGTCACGCGACCGATGGATCGACGCATCTGAGCGGCGGGTGGACCCTCGATGACCCCCGGCTTTCGCAGCCCCTCTACAAGACAACGATCGAAACGGAGCTGCAGATCCCGACCCGTAACGGGTTCTCTATCGCCGCCACCGTTTATCGGCCCAAGGTCCCCCCCGGCGTCAACGTCCCCAACGTTCTCGTTTACTAGCCGGTGGCCACGCCCTCGCCCGTCCACGCAGAGATAGGGCGGTTCCTCGTCCCGAGAGGGTATGCGGTCGCCGTTGCATCGGCCCCCGGCACGGGGGATTCCGGCGGTTGCTACGACATGGGAGGGAAGCTCGAGCGGTCCTCGCTGTCCGATGTGATCGCCACGCTCGCGAGGAAAGGCTGGACCACTGGGAAGGTGGGCATGTACGGAGTCGGAGAGGCCGGCACCGGTGCCCAGATGGCGCTGGCCACCGGGCAGCGCCATCTCTGGACGGTGGTTTCGATAGCGGGGTCGAGCGACCTCTACGCGCGCCATTTCGTGAATGGGGTGGGTGCAGTCTTGGATGCCACCTCGGTACATGCCGACACCGTCACGCGCTCAGGGGCCCCGGTCGGCACTGAGGTACCGGTCTGCAACGCGGAGCTGGCCAACCAGATGCACGGCGCGCCTCAGACGGCGACCGGAGTGAAAGACGAGTTCTGGCTCGAGCGCGATTACGCAGAGCAGGTCTCGCGGGTCATCGTTCCCTGGGATTCGAGTGCCCTCATCGTTCAGGGGCTCGACGACGAGGTGTCGCCGGCCGCCCAGCTGCTGCCTTCCATGGCCGTACTCCGTGACGCGCATGTGCGCACGAAGATCATCTTGGGTGACTGGGGGCACGAACATCCGTTCAAGTCATCGGAGCGGGAGTCGTGGAAGATCCTCCTCCTGCGCTGGTACGACCACTGGCTGAAGGGCGCGCATACAGAGGTCGAAGGGCTCCCCGAAGCAACGATCCGGAGCAGCGATGGTTGGCGCACGCAAGCTCGATGGCCGGCGCCGTCGGAGACGAGGCGCCTATTCCTTTCCGCCGGCGGGCGTCTGCGGGGCGTGAAGGGCGAAGGGTCCAGTGGGTTCACCGACAACGGAGCGTTCCCCGATCCCGCAATGCCGGCGGGTCCACAGGCGAGCTTCTTCCAAACGAAGCCATTGGGGGAGCGCCTGAGCATCTCGGGCGCAGGCAGTATCCGTCTGCGGCTCTCGCACAGCTCGACCACCGGCCATGTTGCCGTCACCTTGTATTCGATCGAGGGTGGCGTCTGGACCCCGATGACGCACGGTCTCTACAGCTACACCGCGCGGGAGAGGATCGATCGGTTCACCGCGGTCCAACCGGGTGAGATCTTCGATCTCATCGTCCCTCTCGGTCCCGTGGAGGTCTCGCACTGGGCCGGGACCCGGATCGGCATCTCTGTGGGGTCACAGCCTTTGGGGATGTACCTGAACGGGTCGCCGATGATGGCCGCACCCTCGGGAGGGATGACGCAGATCTTCCACGGGGGGCACTCCTTCCTCGAGCTCCCGTCGATAGATGGCATAGTGCCCGAGAGCTCATAACGGGAGAGAGTGTTGGAAGACCTTTTCTCGATCGAAGGAAAGACCGCGCTTGTCACGGGCGGATCTAGAGGCATCGGGCTGATGATCGCGCGGTCATTCGTGGAGGCCGGAGCGAAGGTCTACATCTCGTCGCGTAAAGCCGATGTCTGTGACCAGGTCGCCGATGAGCTGTCCTTGGTGGGGGACTGCATCTCGGTGCCCGCCGACCTCGGGTCGATGGAAGGCGTCGAGGCTCTAAGTGCGGCGCTCCACGAACGCGAATCGAAACTAGAGATACTCGTCAATAATGCCGGTGCAGCTTGGGGAGCGCCGATGGAGGAGTTCCCAGAGTCGGGCTGGGACAAGGTGATGGATCTCAACGTGAAGGGCGTGTTCTTCCTCACGGTCCGGTTGCTCGATCTCTTGAGAAGTGCCGCTACCGATGAGGACCCTGCCCGGGTCATCAATATCGGTTCGGTCGATGGTCTCCGTGTTCCCCTGCTTCAGAACTACGCGTATTCGGCCAGCAAGGCGGCGGTTCATATGTTGACCCGCCACATGGCCCATCATCTCGTGAACGACAAGATCACGGTCAATGCGATAGCCCCCGGTCCCTTCCCTTCTCAGATGACGAAGTTCATGTTCGACATGGGCGATGAAGTGGTTGCGTCCTTGGTCCCGCTCGGTCGCGTCGGCCACCCGGACGATGTCGGTGGCACCGCTATCTACCTAGCATCCCGGGCCGGTAGCTACCTAACGGGCACGATCATCCCCGTCGGCGGCGGGGTCGCAACCGCCTGAGCCTTGGAGATCCCGAAGCCGTCGCGTCCGCATATCCCCGGCTACGGCCTGCCGGCATCGGGCGAAGGGCTGCTCGACTGGGGTCACGTCGCCGGTCGGATGGCGGATGCCGCCATCATTTGGGTGACAGCAGCGGATGCAGACAACCATCCACGCTCGCGACCCGTCCACGGCATGTGGGAAGACGACCATCTCCGTCTCTTCGATCCGCCTACCAGTTCGAGTACAGAGGTCGCTGTTTTCGTGGGCCACGGCTCCGATGCCGTGATCATCGAGGGCGAACTCGAGCCGGACGGCGATTCTCTCCTCCTGAACCCGCGGGTCGTGTTCGCTTGGACCGACTTCACGAAGGACATGACGCGTTGGAGATTCGATAGCTGATGGATCCATCGATCGTGGACGCTCCCGATTACTGGGTGACGACCGTCTCCGCTTCGGGTCGCCCCCACGCAGTGCCGGTGCAAGGTGTTTGGATAGATGAGGTCTTCTATTTCGGGGGAGGCCCAGACGTCTTGTGGGCCCGCAATCTGAGAGAGAACCCCTACGTGAGCATCATCGTGGGAGGAGGGTCAGACGCGATGATCCTCGAGGGACCTATCGAACGAACCCCGGACGATACGGACATCCCCCACGCAACCGACGCCTACGAGCAGAAGTACGGCTTCCCTCATCCGCCGCCGTTCTGGATCCTGAAAAACTTCGAAAAGATCGGGTCGTTCACTTAGCGACCGTAGGGTTTAGCCACCGAAGGGGTTCTCGCCTCCCACATCCTTGAGGAAACGCTCGACCTCGCTCGCTATGTCTCCGTCTAGACCCTGTTCCGCTTCGGCCATGCTTTCCAGCCTCTCGACGTACGCCTGAACCTCCGGCCGAGCCGCGACGGTCTCGTTCAAGCGCTCCCTCTGCTCCTGGGCCTCTTTACGAAGTGAGTCCGTTGCAACATCCATGCCGAGGTGGGCAGCGACCTTCCCTACTAGGGCGAGTACCGCAGGGCTATACGCCTCCCCCACGTAGTGGGGGACCTGGGCCCAGAAACCAACGGTCTCGAAGCCACGACCGGCGAGATGATGATCGACCGCGCTGACGGCGGCCGCGGGAACCCGGAGGAGGCCCTCCGGTACGCGCTGTCCATCCAGCAACGACTTGTCACTTGCGGTCATCATCACGGGCGAGTCCATCGTGTGTGGCACTGCGGCCGGGACGGCACCGACGCTGATCAAGCGAGTGACGCCGAGGTCCGCCGCCATGTCCCCGATCGCAGATGAGAATTCCATCCAACGGATGTCGGGTTCGAGTCCGGTGAGGACCAGAAGATCCTTCCCGGAAACCACTGAGTGTCGAAGGACTATCTCGGGGAAGCGGATCTCCTTGACCTCCCCGTCGACGAAATCGAGGATCGGACGATTGGAGCGGTAGTCGAACAGAGCGTCGGGGTCGAATCGCCCGATGACTTCCCCGTCCCCCGAGAGGAAAGCGGCCGTTGCGGTGCCGGCCGAGCCGGCATCCACCCATCCGGCGAGAGCCTGGATAAGGACGGGTGTTTCCGGCTTGACGTCAGAGGTCAGCTCGAAGATGCCCATGTCCCCAGGCTACCTATGGAAGGCGGCCTCGAGTTCCGCGGCCGTGGGACGTTGATCCCCATCGCGCTGCAGGCACGCAGTCACCAGGGCGGCGAACGGGGCTGGGATCTGAGTCGGTGGGACCGGAACCGGTTCGATCGTCTGCGGCCATCTGGTCTGGGATGACGGCCAGGGTGCGGATCCGGTCGCAGCGAACCACAACGTCGCGCCGAGTCCGAAGATGTCGGCCGGGGGGCCTATGTGCTCCGACAGGCACATCTC
>JBKJYP010000105.1:0-7125 GCA_046715695.1 Actinomycetota bacterium
TCGTCGACCTTGACGCCTTCGCTCGGGAGATACAGCGGTCGGGTGGACGTGACCGTTCCTTCGACACGCCGGTAGTCGGGGGTCGTGAAGACCTCTTCGGTCGGGAGATTGGGCACATGTTTGCGGCCCCAGGCAGTCTCGAAGTCCGCGCTCATCCACCTCGAGCCCGGGAGCAAGCCGATCTCTAGCTCCGTTCCCGGTCCCTTGTAGCGAAGCGAATCGAAGCCGTGACGGTTGAGGATCTGGGCCCGCTTGCCGAGCTCCCCTACGTGCTCCCACCAAGACTTGACGGGATCGTCGTCGTAGAGCCTCGTGGCCCGAGCAACCGCGTCCCACAAGCGCTCGACATCGGGTTGCCCGAACACGGTCTGGGCCCAGCCCTCATTGGGGTAAGCGACTATCACCCAACTGACCGTCCTCTGCCCGACCTGTCGTTCTCGCATCTTGGACAGCTCGATCATCCGAGCCTTGCCGACGCGCGCCGGGTCGAGGTCGGCGAACAGATCGGGCTCGGGGTCACCGGCGATGAAGACCGCCGCTCCCCTGTCGGCTTCGAGAGCCTCGAACCTATTGAGCAACCACGGTGGTGTCCACGTCAGAACGTCTTCGTCTGCATGCTCGAGCATCGCCTTGCGAACATGCTTGTCGTCGTATGCGACCGAAACATGCCTGGCACCGGCCTCGTAAGCGGCTCTCGTCAATTCTCTGGCGAAGGGGACGTGCTCGACCAGACCGCCGATGTACACATCCTGGTCCTTCTCGATATTGATGCCGACGCGCACTGCGATGTCGGCGTAACGACGCATGAGCTCTTGACTATCGATGGATGTCATGCCGCAACCCTATCGGGGGCTACTCTGGCCGCCCGTCGGCGTGAAGCTTGAAACCACCTACGAGCGTTCCCACGACTCCTTGGTTGTCGTGGATGCTCTCCTCACCGGATCTCTCACACCCTTCCAGACACGCGTCGACATACGCTCCCCACGCTCGACCCTGAGGGCTGATCTCCACATCGATGAAATCGAGGACGCGTCCGCATCTGCCCGGCCCGCAGCCGTTCACCTTCAAGGGATGGCGGTTGTCATTGATGCTCGCCGTGTAGAAGAGAGGGTGCTTGTCGAGGAGGCCCTTGCCGATGGACAGGTAACCGTTCCAGGAATCCATCTGCTTCTCCTCGGTCCCGTAGTAGGCGATCGCGATCTTGCCCGGATCACCTACGTCGATCGTTGCGAGGTTGGTGGCCCGGACACCCGGCGCGCCGACCATGATGGGGTCACTCCAGGTCTTCGCTTTGTCGCGGGAGATCGTGACGTACGGAAGACGGTCGTTCCCAACGAAGAGGTAGTAGAGGTTCCCTCGCCTATCGATAGCGACACTGGGATCGCCGCCGCCGTCTATCGGGATCGGTGCAACAGTGACGACCTTCCATGTATCTCCCTCATCTTTGCTGATGGCGAGTACCGGATCCCCGCAACTAGTTCCCATGGGTATGAAGATCGTTCCCTTCTTGTCGGTGATCCCGTGGCCGTTCAACCCCGAACAAGAGGGCGGAAAGATGTTCGCCGTCGGGATGAAGGTCAGGCCCCCGTTAAGTGACTTGCTGCATTTCGTGAAGGCGGGATGGTTGAAGCAGTAATAGACGATGTTCGGGTAGCCGATCGTGGGGCTCGTGACCGGAGGTCCTGCGAAAACGGTTTGATGATCGTTGATGGGCTCACCGCACGCGGCGTGGTTCGAGACCCAGCTGGCCCCTTCCTCATCCGAGTAAGAGAGGATCGAACAAGCAACCGTTAGGTCGATATCGAAGATGCGCGAGGTCGACTCGTCCACGTAGATGTAGGGATCCATCGAAAGTACGTGCGTCCCTATCGAGCCGAGATTAGGCGTCACTTCCTTCCAGGTCTTCCCCTTGTCGAATGTCGCGAACACGGCCCGGCCCCCAGGAGCGACGGTATCGACCATCTCTTCTGACCCGGTACACGACGTCACACAACTGTCGCTGGTGGTGATGAAGACGTTGCCTCTGGCCGTGATGCCGAGAGTCGGCTCGCCCGTGCCGTGCGGGATCCGGAACATGCGGGCCTTCGGAGCGACCCGGTTGATCGCCGCAGAGCCGACCTTCTCGCCATCAACACGATGCGCGACCGTGGCTCCCGAAGCCGAGCCCGCTTCGGCCTGTATCAAGGGGGGACCCGAAAGGGCGATGACCGAAAGTGCCGTTGCGAGGAGCATGCGGATCTTGCCTCTGTTGCGCTTTAGGACGTTCATGACCTCAACCTATTCCAGTACTCGATCCACACCTTCTCGTGGGCGATACCGGCCTCCAAAGTTGTGAGCGGGCCTCGCATGCTTGGGCCACCCTCGATGAGGACCTTGAAGGCGAGGTACTCCTCGAGCTTCGCTTGGTGCGCCTCGACCTGGACCTCCGCCAGATCGTCCGGGTCGGCCCCGAAGTAGATCTTCAGCAGGGCGGGATCACGCAACTCCGGCAATAGGTCCGTCGGCTCGTTCTTCCACGCCTCCAGGGCCTTGCGGCCTTTGGCGAGGATCTCGAAGGTGCGCCGGCGACGTCCCGACTGCTCCCTGCGCTCCCTGAGGAGTCCCGCGGTGGCCAAGCGTGGAGGCTCGGCATATATCTGTGAGTGAGGCAGGGACCAGAAGTTTCCGATGCTTCGTGCCACCGCTTGTTTCAGCTCGTAAGGGGTCGAGGGACCGAGCGTCTCGAGCAGCCCGAGCACTATGTAGGACGTCGGGGTCAGCACAAGGAGCTCCACACCTTGACAATACTCTGATTCGGACGGTACGGTTCGGATTGTGCTCCGCACCTTCGTCCTCGTTTTCCACATCGTCGCCGGAACCCTGGGTCTCATCCTTGGACCGATCGGGATGCGTGCCCCCAAGAAGCGCGGTCTGCACACCAGGGTTGGGGCCATCTATCACTGGAACATGCTGGCCGTTTGTATATCTGCGGTGGGGCTGGCCGCGTTCGACTGGGCGGGGTTGTGGTGGTTCTTGCCTATCGCTGTCTTCTCCTACGCCAACGCCCTGCTCGGCTATCTCGCTGTGAAGATCAGGTGGCGGGGATGGCTCGTTCAGCACATCGCAGGGATGGGCGGCTCTTACATCGCGTTAGTTACCGCGTTGCTCGTCGTGAATGCCGCTGACGCCGGCCCCATCGTTTGGTTCCTGCCGACTATCGTCGGCTCCCCCGTCATCGGGTATGCCATCCACAGAGCGAGTCAAGGGCCCCTGCGCGCTTTCATGAGCCGCCGCGCCGATGGTGAACATCGGGATCGTTACATGCGCCAACGGGCCGATGGCGAGCGCATAGGCGACCGTCCCCAGGCCGACATCGCCCCCAAGTAGGAACCCGACCGCCAGCACGGATACCTCAAGGCACGTCCGGACGACCCGTATCGAGTGACCTCTCGCCGCGATCCCCGTCATCAATCCGTCGCGAGGACCGGGTCCCAGACCCGCACCGATATAGAGCCCGGTGGCGAGTCCGTTGCCTACGATGCCAAGGGCGAGTAGCGCCAGGCGGATAACGAGGACGTTGGTCGTCGGAAGGATCAGAAGCGAGGCGTCGACCGCAACACCGATCAGGATCGCGTTGCTGATGGTCCCGAGTCCGGGCCGCAACCGCAGTGGCACCCAGAAAAGCAAGACGATGGCTCCCACAAGGATCGTGCAGCTCCCGATCGAGGCCCCGGTCAGTCTGCTCGATCCTTGGTGCAGGACGTCCCAAGGATTGAGACCGAACGCTCCCCTGATCATCAAGGCGGTGGAGAACCCGTAAACACCAAGACCGATGTAGAGCTGAAGCAGCCGGCGGGCGCGCCGATCCGACGGCAGCGGTAAGAGCAGGGACATGGGACCGGAGGATAAGGGCGCCACGGTTGAAGGCGTCTCGGAGGGGCACAATGGGGGCCATGAAAGACATCTCTTACGAACGGTTCGGCATTGAGTTCATCACCCGGGCCGTCACCCCCGAGAGGGTCGCCGGTGCGATCCGACAGATCGCAGGAGATGCGATCGAGGTGGGACCGATGGGAGCAGGCCCGGCGGGTGTTGCTCAGGTGAAAGCAACCGGCCGTCTGGGCGAAGCCATCGTCACTACCGTTCCCGACGATCTATTGACCTTCGATGCCGTGATCCCGATCGAGTTGGACCTCGAGGTACTGCTCGCGCTCGCCCGTCATCGCTACCACGGCGAGATGGAGATCTCGCTTCGGCTAACGGTCCGAACGGCTGAGCCGTTGATCCTGATCATCCATGTGGCCGAGCTCGCTCCCGCGGACGTCACCATCAGCTTGCAAGCTGCAGGCATGGCTGCGTCCGTGCTGCAGAGGATCGGAGACATGGAGAACGAGATCAAGAAAGTCGTCGCGAGGACGGTCAATGAGCGCGTCCACTCCGATGAAGCGAAGGCGCAACGGGAGATCGACCTGCTGGCGATCATCGAGAAAGCGTGGCCTTGAAAACGCTTCTTTCGTGTTCGCTTCTCTCCGGCCTCCTCGTCCTTGGCCTGGCGCCGCCGGCCCGAACATCCCCTGTCTGTTCCGAGATCCCACGAGCGGTGTGTGGGGGCCGGATCTTCCCCGAGGCCGCCACCTCCGTCAGCTTCCTGCAGCACGACTCGGGCGAGTACCTGGGTGGGATCGAGGCACTCGAGGCCGAGTACCCCCAGTTCGTCAAGGTTCGGACCTTCTCGGAGATGCTCGGTAGGGAGGTGCTCTCGGCGGGAGGCCGGGAGATCTACATGATCGAGATCACCGACTTCTCCGTGGATGAGGCCGGCAAGGTCCCGGTGGCCGTCTCGTTGTCGGTCCACGGGCCCGAGCGAGCGGGCATCGAGGGAGGGATCCGATACGCCGAGGACCTCGCATCGTGGGGGGCCAACGACCCCGAGCACGAGTTGTGTAACGGGACCGAGGAGGACTCCGTGTGCATGTCCGCCGCGACCGTCCTGGACAAGGTCCACCTCTATCTCTCGAACATGAACCCCGATGGGTGGTCGAGGGGGGATCTCGCGAACGGCGGAGTCTTCATGCGAGGCAACGCGAACGGCACCGACCTGAACCGGCAGTTCCCGACCAAGGGTTGGACGCAGGTGGGCTACCAGCCGGAGACCGAGCCCGAGACGAACGCCTGGATCAAGCTGATGGAAAGGATCGAGCCGGCCGTCGCCGCCGACCTGCACGGCGAGCTCACGTCGGCCAACGACGCCTTCGCAGACATCATGTATCCGGCCGGGCAATGGGATCCCCTCGAACAAGCACAGGAAGAGCGTCTCGCCCGCCACATGACATCGAACGTCGCCCGTTACTTCGAAGCCGAAGGGGTCGTGATCGAGGATGTCACCGGAGTTGCCGGGATGGTCCCTGCTCAGTACGCGACCGCATACGACGTGGTCGGCTACGACGACTCAGGGTTCATGGGCGACTTCTTCACCGAGCGCATCGGCGCCAACGAGATGGACGTCGAGCATTTCGCTTCGCACATCGTCCCGAACTCGACGTGGTCCGCGCCTCTCGAACAAGCTCACATCGCCTCTGTGCGAGCCGAGATCGAGACCCTGATCGTCGAGAGCATGGTTCAGGACGACGTTCGTGTCCGGCTGAACTTCGGGCGGACGGGTTACCTGTTCGATCCCGCGGTCGTCACCGATAGGGATGGATACGGGGGCCCGAGACCTCCGAAGGGCTACAAGCCACTCCCCTATCGAGCGACGCGCATGAGGTACTTCAAGGATCTGTCGAGGTATTCGACAAGCAAGCTCCGCAAGGTCCTCGCCGCCGATGTCGGTCGGCGCGGTCTCAGGGGCCTCGACACGTTCGTGATCTCCGACAACGCCTGGCCGCGTGACGCTAGAGGACGCAGGGTCTCCAAGGCGGCGACCGTGAAGGCTCTCCGCTCGTGGGTCCGGGCCGGTGGGAACCTCGTCCTCACGGACGGGGCGCTCAAGCTGCTGGCGGCCATGAAGGTCGTTGCTAAGGACGACATCGCCCGAGACATACACAACGCCGGGCACGTCGACGTCATCGATTTCGACCACGCTTATCTGAGAGGGGTTCATGTCACCGCCAGCCAGACCTATTACGAGGTCCCGCTCGGCTACTCGGTGGACGTTGACTCATCGCCACATTGGAGCATCGCCGACTCGGCATGGAACGGCGATGTCGCCGCCACCGTCACCGATGAGACGCGCGTCGCCCTCGGCCGGATGAAACTAGGCAAGGGCACGATCGGGATCATCGGCGCTCTGTTGCCAAAACAGACCGAGAAGTTCGACCACATCTACGGGATCGCCGATTACGCGGTGACGGTTGCCGGGGGTCAGATCCTCAACAACATGATCGCCCTCGGCCGCTGATAGGGCCCCAAGTTGGACTTGGTGGCCCAGAGGTCATCTAAGTACACTTTCTGTAGGTGTACACTCTTTACATGATTAGGGATCGAAGGATCGGGCTTCGGGACGCACGAGCCCGCCTGGGCCGGCTGATAGAGGATCTCGAACCGGGCGTCGATTGGCTCATCACCGATCATGGGCGGCCGGTTGCGCGGCTCACGGCAGTAACTCCGGACGCACTCGACCCAGGGGAGAAGATCGCGGAGCTGGAGCGTGCCGGCCTCCTGGAACCCCCACCGAAGACTCCGTTGAGACTGCCCGCGCCGCTGCCTATAGAAGAGGGCCTGTTGCAGCGCTATCTCCAAGAGGATCGTGGCGACTGACATCGCGCTAGGGGCGGCCTGCTATTGGGATGCCTCTGCTGTCGTTTCGGTGCTCTTCGCTGATGAGCACAGTGTCAAGGCGAAACCGGTCATCGATGTCGCCGGAATCCACCTGATCACCTCTCTCTGCTTCGCCGAGGTGTCTGCTGTTATCAGCCGCGTGGGGAGAGAAGCCAAACTCAGCAGCCTGATGGTCCGAGCCGCCCAGGAAACGCTGCGTTCGGGACCATGGTGGCGAGCACATATCTCTCCCCTATGGCTCGACTTCGAGAACATGTCGCGGAGATGGCCTCTAAGGGGTGCAGACCTCTGGCACCTGACGGCAGCCAAGGCTCTCGAACGCGAGCTCGGCCGGGTCACGCTCCTTACGTTCGATGCACGGCTCGGGCA
>JBKJYP010000106.1:0-5703 GCA_046715695.1 Actinomycetota bacterium
GTAGCCAGGTGCGGTGCCAAGCCACCACGTCATCGCGCGTGATCGCCGAGATCGTCTCCTCGGTTCCGAACCGCTGAGGGGGACCGCATATGGATGCGCGTTGCCGTAGATCAGGCGGCGCACGAAACTCATCCCGGTCCGGCCCGGGTCAGCTTTTTCCTGAGCGATTTCAGCGCTCCGCGCTCGCCGGGTCGCGTCGAGCATCGGCTGACCGGGACGACAAGACCGTCTGCTCTCGGCGTCGCCGCCCTTCACGCAGCACGGAGCACGCAGTCATAAAAGGTACGCGCAGTCGCCGGTGTACACTTGCATCCCGCCTGTAGCGCCGGAGCCGTGTGGCCATTCACTTCGTCAAAGGCTGCTGTCCTCTCGACTGTCAGGATACGTGTGCGTGGGTGGCGCGCGTCGAAGACGGTCGGGTGACACGCGTCGAAGGGGCGAAGGACCACCCCTTCACGCGCGGGACGCTGTGCGCGAAAGTGAACGACTACCAGACGCGCACGTATGCGACCGACCGGCTGCTCCACCCCTTGCGCCGCATCGGGCCGAAAGGCGCAGGCGCATTCGAGCGGATCACATGGGATGAGGCGCTCGACACGATTGCAGCGCGATTCAAGCAGGTCATTGCCACGTACGGAGCGGAGGCCCTGCTCAACCAGAACTACCTCGGATCGATGGGCATCGTGCAGCGGCGCGCGCTGATGCGCCTGTTCCATGTTCTCGGCTCGAGCCGGCAGTCCGGCAGCATCTGCGGCGCGTCCGGCAACATCGTCGAAGCGGAGGGGCATCCGCGTGGGTTCGATCCGGAGGAGATCGCGCACAGCCGCCTGGTCGTGATCTGGGGTGCGAATCTGCTGACGACGTCGCATCACCACTGGTACTTCATCGAGCAGGCGAGAAGGCGGAACGGAGCGAAGCTCATCTGCATCGATCCGCGGAGAACCCGGACGGCCGAACAGTGCGACGAGCATCTCTCCATCCGTCCCGGAACCGACGCCATCCTCGCGGCGAGTGTTGCGCACATTCTTATGACGGAGGGACTGGCCGACGTCGAATTCGCCACCGCCGCCGTCGGTGATCTTGAGGAGTACAGGCGTGAGGTCGCTGCGTGGCCGCCCGAACGCGCCGCTGCGCGGTGCGGCATATCCGCGGCCGAGATCCATGCGCTTGCGACGCGCCTGGCCACGGTCCACCCCGCCGCGATCCGCTCGGGAATCGCGCCGCAGCAGACTGCGAGTGGAGAGGCATTCGTGCGCGGTCTCTCGGCCCTCGCGATCCTGACGGGCCAGTGGCGTCATCGTGGCGGCGGGCTCTTTCTGGAGGCGAACCCGATTCTCAACGAGCTCCGCGCCGCGCGACCCGATCTCATTCCTGGCAATCCGCGGCGGCTCGACATGGGGCGGCTTGGCGCCACGCTGACCGACGCGGCGCTCGACCCACCCGTGAAGGCGCTGATGATCTGGGGCCACAACCCCGCCGTCGTCCTCCCCGACGCGTCGCGCGTTCGCAAAGGTCTCGCGCGCGACGATCTCTTCACGGTCGTACTCGAGCACTTCATGACCGACACCGCTCGTTACGCCGATGTCGTTCTCCCGTCGACCACGCAGCTCGAGCACTTCGACATCGTCGGCGCGTGGGGACATCACTACGTGTCCGTGAACCATGCCGCGATCGCGCCTCTTGGCGAGTCGAAGTCGCACGGCGAGGTCATGCGGCTGCTGGCGGAGAAGATGGGAATCGACCATCCGGCACTCCAGGAGTCGGACGAGGAGATTGCGCGGTCGGCTCTCCCCGAGGGCGTCGACTATGGCGAGCTCGCCGAGCGTGGCTGGGTGAAGACTTTCCCGGCGCGTCCCTCGTTCGCGTCGCCGGTCAGCCTCTCATCGGGCGAGCTCGCGGACAGTGCGGCGCCGGATGGAAAACTGAGGCTCCTCACGCCGAAGTCGCACTACTTCCTGAACTCGTCGTTCGCGAATATGCCTCGGCACCGGAAGGCGATGCTTCGGCCGACGCTGGAGATGCATCCGGCTGACGCGGCATCCCGCAGTCTCAGCGACGGTGACAAAGTGATCGTCGCGAACGAGCGGGGATCTCTCGAGGTCTGGTTGCGGGTGTCGGACGCGATCCGGCCCGGAGTCGCATCGCTGCCTGGCAAATGGTGGGGCGAGCCGCACCAGGCGAACGCGGTAGCGAACCGCCTCACGCCCGCCGCATACACGCGCGGCGGCCAGCCGGTCTACAACGACACGTTCGTCGACGTCTCCCGCTCCCCGTCCGACGCGTAGCAGAGAGTCCAGCCGCGGCGCGGGTTGGGAGAAACTCGAGCGGGACGAACGTAAGTTCGAACCGACAGACGGCAGGACCGTCGAGGAGGGCGATCCAGCCGGGGACAGGGCTACACCACACCCCGCGCAGAGTCTGCGAGTTCTCGCCACCGCTGGGCCGCCGAATCGTAAACCACTCGTGCGGCGGCGAGCGCACTGATGAATCGCTCATCGCCACGGATTGGGTCGAGCCACGGGTCGTGCTCGAGCATCGGGACGCAGGCAAAGCCGGGGAGGATCTCCTCCAAGAGCGTCACCCCCTCCTCGTGCCGGCCACCGAAGACCAGGCTTCTGGCCAGGTAGTAAAGCGCCTCAGGATCGCGGATCGGGCGCAGCGTTGCCGCTGCCTCAAGCAGCCCTGCGTGATCGCCTTCGAGGCTACTGCGCAACGAATCGAGATATGCACGAAGACGCAGGGCGCTCACCGAGGCGATGTTGCGAGCGATGGCATCGAGCGCGGCGTTTCGCTCACCGTTCATCTCCAGGATGAGCGGCTCGAGATATCCGATGTCGCCCTGTTTGTCGACCGTTTGCCACGCTCCCGCGTAGTCTCCGTTCATGAGGTGGCTGTGCGCCACGCTGCTCGTGATCCTGGGGTCTAGCGCACGCGCGCGTGCATCCATCTCGATCGACTGCTTTAGCAAACCGCAGTACCGGCACGCTTTGACCAGCGCCACGCACAGCTCCGGATCGTTCTGGCGCAGACGACGACGCTCGAGCAGGCGGACGAGCGCGGCCTCGGCGCGTCCGAGGTCGATCTCCAGCTCGGCATACAGCCGGTGCGCAAGCGGCAGATCCGGATTGACCTGGAGTGCGCGGTCGAGCGACTGCTCGGCGAGAGCCCAGTTTTCCCCGCCGTCGTCGGTGTATTTCGCGAGCAGCCACTGCACGCGTGCCAGCCGGGCATGCGCAGGGGCAAACTCGGGATCGTCGTCGATGGCCTGAAGATAGAGATCGCGTGCAATCGTCCATCCCGGCGCGCTGTGGCGCTGCTGGTTCGCACGGAGGAAGAGCTCGTACGCCAGCGCGCTGGAGGGGACGTCACGCCGAAGGTTCCGCCGTTCGCGTTCACTGAGCGGCACCGAAAGTGATTCGACGATCCGCGTCGTCAGGTCATCCTGAATCTGAAAGATGTCGCGAACGGAGGTCTCGAATGTGTGAGACCACAGCACGGCGGCGGTGGCCGCCTCGATGAGCTGCGCGCTGACGCGGATCTGCTGGCCGCCGCGCAGCAGAGAGCCTGTGACGATCCAGTCGACGTCCGCCTCTTTGGCGATCGCTCTGAGGTCCGGATGCTCCGATGCGAATCGCGAAGCCGCCGCCGTCGATCGGACGATCAGCGACTCGAGTTTGGCGAGCGATGTTGTGATCGCCTCCGGTAAGCTCCCCGCCAGGAACTCGAACTCCGTGTCGGGGCGCAGCTGGCGGAACGGGAGAACGATCAGGCGCTTACTCGATTCCGTTAGGGTGCGGGGGTGCACGGCCGTCACCTGGTCCGCTGCAGCCCTGCTCGTGGCGGTCATCAACGCCGAGAGAAGCTCACGCGCTGATCCGAACCGCGATTCACGATCCTTCTCCAGGCAGCGGAGCACAATCCGGCGTAGCTCCTCCGGGACGCGGACATCGAGAGGCGGCGGTGAGTCCGTCAAGACCGCGGCCATCGTCCCGAGTGCCGTCGGCCGCTCGAAGGGCCGCTTGGCCGAGAGCATCTCATACAGAACACATCCGAGTGCGAAGAGATCGGTCGATGCCGTTACCTGCTCTCCTCGGATCTGTTCAGGCGACATGTATCCGATCGTCCCCACGACCAGGCCCGGTGCGGTGAGGAACGTCGCCGACGCCGTATCGACTGATCCCATGCCCGCTAACGTCACGGCCAGGCCGAAATCGAGAATCTTCACTCGCCGGTCGTGCGTGAGGAAAATGTTCTCCGGCTTCAGATCGCGGTGGATCACGCCGCGCTCGTGCGCCGCCGCCAACCCCTCGGCGATCGCGCTGGCGATGCGCACGGCACCGTCGACGCTGAGAGATCCGCTCTCGAGTGAATCTCTCAACGTTTCGCCCTCGAGCAATTCGGTGACGGCGTACAGGAGGCCGGCTTCGCTCGAGAAGTCGTGGATCGAGAGGATGTTCGGATGCGAGAGGCGCGCGACCGCTTTCGCTTCGCGCGCGAACCGCGCGACGGCAGCGGCGTCGTTGCTCATGCCGTCGGCCAGTACTTTGACCGCTACGTCGCGATCGAGGCGGCTGTCGCGCGCCCGAAACACACGCCCCATCCCTCCGCTGCCGAGCAACTCGACGATGCGATAGGGACCGAGCTGCTCACCGGGGGCGATGCCCATGGCGCGTTGGCCTTACGCTTTCGGGTTCGTGACGTCGCGCGGGTCGAAGTGGTTGACCTGTTCGATGATCCTGCCGTTTCCGTCCACCGTGAAGCGGTCGGCGACGCGCAGCCTCGCTGGAGGATTCGTCACCTCCACCTCCCCCTCCGCGATCACCGCCGTGAGCTCGTCGTTGTAATAGAGGTCGAATAGCTTGACCTCCCCCAAAATCGACGGAAGCGGCGCCCACCACTCGCTCCGCAGCGTCTCACGTCCGGTGAGCGGTGCGTGCATGCCGCCGGGGGTCAGCGGCGCGCGGAGCGAGACATTGTCGGCGTAGGGGATCAGGTCGAAGTCTTTCTTGCGCAGCGCCTCGAAATACGCCGATGCGGCCACCGTCAACTGTGACTTCCGCTCTTCGCCGCTCATGGCCGGGATTGTACTGTTTTTACCAAAGGTGCAGGAGGGTTGCCGGGTGGGCCAATGAACGCACGGGTGGTTCTCGAGTCACAGCGCGAGCATGCGGCGAATGCTCGGGTTCATCATCGGCGATGAGGACGCGCTCGCGGCGATCCTTCGTTCATGGTTCACACCGAGCCCGGCGAAGCGCCTTTCCGTAGCCTGCGCCTGTCGCTCGGTCCGTGCTGAGCACACCGCCGGTTTCCACGCTATTCGCGAGCTGCGCGAGTCCGGCGTTGCCGCCTGGTGACGACACACAAGAACGGCTGTGAATCTTCCTACGCGTTTGCGCCCGCATCAGCTGCAGCACATAGAACCTCGTCGACGGCTGGACGCGCGCTTCGTGGACGTCCCGGAGCTGAAGGCGATGCCGCTCCCCAGGAGGTGCGCAAGTGCGGCGGGTGCTGCCCTTGAACCACGCTGGCCCCGCCCGCGAGAGCTGCGAAGCTTCTTGAGGTCACGTGGCGTGCCGCGCAGCAGAACATCGACAAACCCGGGCCAGGAGTCGAACCCCGAAAAACCGGTGGCTGGGAGGCAGGGAGTCGAACCCCGATTCAGCGGTTCAGAGCCGCTTGTCCTACCATTGAACGATCTCCCAA